>JBODRP010000064.1:0-21039 GCA_050633005.1 Trichormus sp.
TTGATTTTATCGTTCAAACACGATTCTAAATCAGGATATTTAATCAATTTATTTCTAAATTTACTTAAATCCTCATAAAAATTATGTTCAAAAAATTCTGTTATTATTCTCTCTAATAGAGGTTTTTCGTATTCAGCAATATCAAGTCCTAAGATTAATGTATATTGTTCAATTCTGTCAAATTCTTCAATACTCAATTGAAGATGATTCTCTTTGAGAAAATTAACAATTCCGTTAATAATATCTGGTTCATTATCTGCAAATGAGTTGCCATATATACTATTTTCAAGCTCATCCAATTTTTTTAAAATTTTATTTCTTTTTTCTCTTTGATTGAGAATATCACCTTTTTCCCTAAATTCTGATTCGGTGTAATAAGATAATGGAGTATTAACTAAATTAATTATTAATTCATCTAGTTGTTCTAGATGTCTATAACCCATCTCTTCTATTCTTTGCTGAAATTCTAATTTCTTTAGATCAGTTTTCTGATCTTCATCAGGATATTTTTTTTGATATTGTTGAAGTTGTTGATAGTTATAGACTCGTGATACTACTATAGTATCAATATCTACGCCATAAATAGACAAGCGGTTACAAAAATCTGTATCGAGTTTTCCAACAGTGATAACAACACTATTTATTAAAACTTGATGACGTAAACTATCCTCCCAATCCTGCATGAAGGAAATTATTTCGTCAATAAGCCATATAGTTTTGCGTATAACCCGAATATTATTCGTACCTGTTCTTATAAAAACATTTTTAATTACTTCTGCATTGAGAGTATTTTTAAATATGTCTAATTTCTCTTCTACAAATATGTCTAAGTTCTCTCTTACTGTTGGATCAAGTTTAAATTCTCTATCAATTACTTTTTCTCGATAATTATTTAAGACTTTTTTATCTGTTTCCACTAAATTATCTTCGTTATAAATGAGAATAATTTTGCATTTACGTTTTTGCACTAGATATTCAACAAACCCAAGTATCTCTTCTAGCGGTAGTTGAGATTTTCTTTCAAGGTCATCAATACATATAATTGAATTTTCTTGAACGTTTAAATTAAACAGTATCTCAAGTGCTAAATCACCAGCAATAGAAATTAACGATCCTGCGATTGGAATGGAAGATTTTTCTGACAATTGTAAGCCTGTTTTTGGAGTTTTCTCTAATTTTGGCGAAATACGGTTGAACCACTCAAAAAGATTAAATATAGATTTATTAGTAGAATTAACAACTGACTCAGTTTTTCCTTGAGAAGATTGATTATTAGCTATTAACCTTGCTTTTAATTGTTCAATTGAAGAAATACCAAAAACAGAAGCATATAAATCATAGCCTCCTTTATGTTCATTTAAAAATGTTTGTACTAGATAGGTTTTTCCAATACCCCATTTTCCGTTAACAGCTAAAACTCTATAATCTTTGTTATCCAAGAATCTCTTGAGAATACTTTCAGCTTCCTTTCTATTAACTCCAACACTTTCTCCATTCTTGCTTTCAGCCATAACTACCACTAACTTCTAATTATTAGAGTATAAATTTTACTAATACTTAAATTAGCCTAATCTTGCCATTTATGGTAAATGACAATCCCAACAAAAAATCCCCCACCTTTCGGCAGGGGATTTTTTATTACTTACCTACAAAGCTAGCAGCCAGATCAACCGAACTTACCAGCAGTAGAAGCGATGAGGAAAGCTGCGTATGTGAGGACATAGCCGACGGTGAAGTGAGCTAAACCAACTACACGAGCTTGAACGATGGAGAGAGCAACGGGTTTGTCTTTCCAGCGAACGAGGTTAGCGATAGGAGTACGCTCGTGCGCCCAAACTAGGGTTTCGATCAACTCTTGCCAGTAACCTCTCCAGGAGATGAGGAACATGAAACCAGTAGCCCAAACTAGGTGTCCGAAGAGGAACATCCAAGCCCAGACAGACAGGTTGTTCACGCCGTAGGGGTTGTAACCGTTGATCAACTGAGCGGAGTTAGCCCAGAGGTAATCACGGAACCAGCCCATGAGGTATGTAGAGTTTTCGTTGAACTGAGCAACGTTACCTTGCCAAATACCCAGGTGTTTCCAGTGCCAGTAGAAGGTTAACCAACCTACTGTGTTTAATGCCCAGAACAGAGCTAGGTAGAAGGAGTCCCAAGCGGAGATGTCGCAAGTACCGCCACGGCCTGGACCGTCGCAAGGGAAGGCATAGCCGAAGTCCTTTTTATCAGGCATCAGCTTAGAACCACGAGCATCCAAAGCACCTTTGACTAGGATGAGGGTGGTGGTGTGCAGACCAAGAGCGATCGCATGGTGTACCAAGAAGTCGCCAGGGCCAATTGTTAAGAACAGGGAGTTAGTACCAGAGTTAATGGCATCTAACCAACCTGGTAGCCAAACGTTGGCATAGTTGGGGTAAGCGGTATAAGCAACGCTATCGGGGTTAGACAACAAGGTGTCTAAGCCGTAGAGTACTTTACCGTGAGCAGCTTGAATGAACTGAGCAAATACAGGTTCAATCAAGATTTGCTTTTCAGGAGTACCAAAAGCAACTACTACGTCGTTGTGAACGTATAAACCGAGGGTGTGGAAGCCTAAGAAGAGAGATACCCAGCTTAAGTGAGAAATCAATGCTTCTTTGTGCTGTAACATCCGCTCTAGTACGTTGCCTTTGTTTTGTTCGGGATCATAGTCACGAACTAAGAAAATCGCACCGTGAGCAAACGCACCAACCATCAAGAAGATAGCGATGTATTGGTGGTGGGTGTACAAAGCTGCCTGTGTGGTGTAGTCCTTAGCGATGAACGCGTAGGAAGGCAAAGAGTACATATGCTGTGCCACCCAGGAGGTTACAACGCCCAAACAAGCCAAGTGCCAACCTAATTGGAAGTGCAGAGAGTTGTTGTAGGTGTCATAAATGCCTTGGTGGGGCATATTGAAGGGGCCTTCAACCGGTTTGCCAAAGAAAGTTTTGGCATTCATCATTTCTTTGATGCTGTGACCGATACCGAAGTTGGTGCGATACATATGACCAGCAACGATAAACAGAACAGCGATCGCCAAATGGTGATGAGCGATGTCGGTTAACCACAGAGATTCTGTCTGAGGATGGAAACCACCTAAGAATGTCAGAATCGCTGTACCAGCACCAGTGGATGTACCAAAGACGTGACCTGCTGTATCAGGGTTTTGGGCGTAAACGCTCCAGTTACCTGTAAAGAAAGGTGTCAAACCTGCTGGGTGGGGGGCAGTGGTTAAGAAGTTATCCCAACCTACGTGCTGTCCGCGAGCTTCGGGGATAGCAACGTGAATCAAGTGACCAGCCCAAGCCAGAGAGCTAACGCCGAACAAACCAGCGAGGTGGTGATTGAGGCGAGATTCAGCACTCTTGAACCAAGCGAGGCTGGGACGGAACTTGGGCTGCAAGTGCAACCAACCAGCAAATAAACACAGGGCAGCGAATAATAACAGGCCGACTGAACCGATGTACAGTTCGGTGTTTGTCCGCATACCGATGGTGTACCACCAGTGGTAGACACCAGAGTAAGCAATGTTTACAGGATTACTAGCACCAGCTTGGGTAAAAGCTTCAATTGCTGGTTTACCGAAGTGGGGATCCCAAATCGCGTGGGCGATGGGACGGACGTGTAGAGGATCTTTAATCCACTGTTCAAAGTTACCTTGCCAGGCTACATGGAACAGGAGGCTAGAAGCCCAAAGGAAAATGATTGCCAGGTGTCCGAAGTGGGTAGCGAAAATCTTTTGGTAAAGATTTTCTTCGGTCATACCGTCATGGCTTTCAAAATCGTTGCCCATTGCGATCGCATACCATATGCGCCGCGTAGTTGGGTCCTGTGCGAGATCCTGGCTAAATTTTGGAAATTTTGTTGCCATAGGTTTGATATTTCCTCTGACCTTTAGCCATCAGGTTTCAGCTTTGGGAGTTCTGAGTTTTGAGTCTTAAGTTTTTCACTCACTACTCACAACTCAGCACTCCTTAAACTGATTGCTATCCTACTGAAAGAATGTGTGCGTGGAAGAATGCCCAGGTGGTAGCAATTCCTCCGAGGAGGTAGTGAGCTACACCAACTGCACGACCTTGAGTGATGCTCAGAGCGCGAGGTTGGATTGCTGGTGCTACCTTCAGTTTATTATGCGCCCAAACGATGGACTCAATTAATTCTTGCCAGTAGCCACGACCACTGAACAGGAACATTAAGCTGAATGCCCAAACGAAGTGTGCGCCCAGGAACATGAGTCCGTAAGCAGACAAAGCACTACCGTAGGAGTTGATTACTTGTGAAGCTTGCGCCCACAAGAAGTCACGCAACCAGCCGTTGATGGTGATGGCACTTTGGGCAAAGTTACCACCAGTGATATGAGACACATTACCAGCTGCGTCTACTGTTCCCCAAACATCAGATTGCATTTTCCAGCTGAAGTGGAAAATTACAATTGACAAGGAATTGTACATCCAGAACAGTCCGAGGAACACATGATCCCAACCGGAAACTTGGCAAGTACCGCCACGGCCTGGGCCGTCGCAAGGAAAGCGGAAGCCTAAGTTAGCCTTATCGGGGATCAAGCGAGAGCTACGAGCGAATAGTACGCCCTTGAGCAGAATCAGAACAGTTACGTGGATGGTGAAAGCATGGATATGGTGAACCATGAAGTCGGCAGTACCCAAAGCGATGGGCATCATAGCGACTTTACCACCGATAGCCAAGATACCGCCGCCAAAGGCATAGCTAACTGGCTCTAAAGCGTTAGGAGCTGTGCCACCAGGAGCTAAGGTGTGCAGGTTCTGCACCCATTGAGCAAATACTGGTTGTAGCTGAATTGCGGTGTCGGAGAACATATCTTGGGGACGACCCAATGCGCGCATTGTGTCGTTATGAATGTATAGACCAAAGCTGTGGAAGCCGAGGAAAATACAAACCCAGTTCAGGTGAGAAATAATAGCATCCCGGTGACGAATCACCCGATCCAGGACGTTGTTTTGGTTAACAACAGGATCGTAATCCCGCACCATGAAGATGGCAGCGTGAGCAGCACCGCCCACAATCAAGAATCCGCCGATCCACATATGGTGGGTGAAGATACACAACTGAGTTGCGTAGTCAGTTGCCAAATAGGGATAGGGGGGCATCGCGTACATATGATGCGCGATGATGATGGTCAAAGAACCTAAGAAAGCTAGGTTAGTTGCCAATTGCGCGTGCCAGGATGTGGTCATGTTCTCATAAAGACCCTTGTGACCTTCCCCGGTGAAGGGGCCTTTGTGGTTTTCGAGGATCTCTTTGATGCTGTGACCAATACCCCAGTTAGTGCGGTACATATGTCCAGCAATGATGAACACTACTGCGATCGCTAAGTGGTGATGGGAGATATCAGTCATCCACAAACCACCGGTCACAGGGTTTAAACCACCCTTGAAGGTCAAGATGTCAGCGTACTGACCCCAGTTCAAGGTGAAGAAAGGTGTTAAACCACTGGCAAAGCCGGGGAACTGCTCAATCAACAAGTCTTTATTCAGGATGAACTCATGGGGCAAGGGTACGTCTTTTAGAGGTACACCTGCATCCAACATCTTGTTGATTGGGGCGGAGACGTGAATCAAGTGACCAGCCCATCCCAAAGAGCCGCAGCCTAGCAGCACTTGCAAGTGGTGGTTCAACATTGACTCCGCATTTTGGAACCATTCCAATTTGGGAGCGCGTTTGTGGTAGTGAAACCAACCAGCAAACAAGAACAAACCTGCTAGCACTAAGCCGCCAATAGCGGTGCAGTACAGCTGGAAGGAGTTGGTGATCCCCCAGCCCCGCCATACTTGGAACAAGCCAGAGGTGATTTGAATACCGTGGAATCCACCACCAACATCACCATTCAAAATGTCTTGTCCCACAATTGGCCAAACGACTTGTGCGCTGGGCTTAATGTTCAGTGGGTCGCTCAACCAGGCTTCGTAGTTAGAAAACTTCGCGCCGTGGAATATCATCCCGCTCAACCAGATGGTCACAACGGCCAGGTGTCCGAAGTGAGCCGCAAATATCTTGCGGGAAATGTCTTCTAAATCGCTTGTATGTGTATCAAAATCGTGGGCGAGGGCATGAAGGTTCCAAATCCATGTGGTGGTTTTGGGGCCTCTAGCTAGAGTTTTGTCGAAGTGTCCAGGTTTAGCCCATCTTTCAAATGAGGTTGGAACTGGATCGTTATCAACTATCACTCTGGCTTTTTTTTCCTCTCGCTCCGGAGGACTAATCGTCATTCGACCTCCTCTCTAGATAAGGAATGAGGAATCATGAAACCACAAAGAGAACCACTATCGCTTCCCACAGAATTTTTCTGGAGGGGCGACGAAGACGCTATGTGGAAATTTGTTTCTGTTGAATTATAAAGTCTTCACTTGTACATTGTTAGAGAGATTTTAACAATAATTCAAAATCGCTAGAATAATTGTCTCAATAACCTTTCCACTGCCAACTATCTGCCAAAAAGTCAATACTTTATCTATTTAATTTACAAACAATAACAATTCGTAAAATTTATCCTTTGATACACTCGAACACCAAGCTACCGGGCAATTTGGCCTTGGGTATATTTCTTTTCTTATGGATTGGATTTGTGATTTAAATACTTAATTAATAAAAGATGTAAACAATATAACGTTTATTATGGCAATTGAAAAAATTCATGCTATGTAAACTAGATTTAACCTTCGAGACAATAGTTTGCAGTAGTTCAGATCAGTCAAAATAATCTAGCAGTTGTCAAAAATCATCACTGGGTATCAGCCATGAACCACAGGCACAGAGAAGTTCGAGCCGAGGCTTCCTCGGCTCGAAACTTCGGAGAGGCAGGGGGCAGGGAGCAGGGGGCAGGGAGCAGGGGTAGAGTTTTTCACCAATGCCCAATGCCCAATGCCCAATGCCCAATGCCCTACACCCTTTTTTTACCTATTTTGAGGTGGCTAATTGCACTAGTCTTTGTTTTGAGTTTGACTAGTTGCGGTGACAAAAGCGTAGGAGAGCAAGTATCTGTAAAGTACAAAAACCAACCTCAACAACAAATATCTCAGCAATTTTCGGAAGTATCCCCACCAGCAGTTATTCAAAAACTGGGGTTAACTCTAGACACTTATCGGCCACAAGTCCAAATTATTCAGCCTCAACCCGATGAAATTCTTACAGATCAGACAGTTACAGTCCAACTTCAGGTTAAAGACTTACCAATTTTTCAACATCCACAATGGAGACTTGGCCCTTATCTGCATTTAATCGTTGATAATCAGCCATATATTCCTATTTACGACTTAGAAAAACCTCTAGTATTGTCAGATTTATCGCCAGGAACTCATACTCTGCGTGTCTTTGCCTCTCGTCCTTGGCATGAGAGTTTTAAAAATGCAGGTGCTTATGCCGAGACAACGTTTCATCTGTTTACTAAAACTGATGACAACAATCCTGATACATCTCTACCCCTGTTAACCTACAGTAGCCCTCAAGGTGATTATGGTGCAGAACCCATCTTGTTAGACTTTTATCTGACTAACGCACCTCTACATCTCAGTACCAAAGATAATGCAGACGACACAATCAGCGATTGGCGTATTCGCTGTACAATTAACGACGAAAGTTTCGTACTCGATCGCTGGCAGTCTGTTTACCTCAAAGGTTTTAAACGGGGTATAAATTGGGTCAAGTTAGAATTTCTCGATAATCAGGGAAACCCAGTTAAAAATGCTTTTAACACTACAGTCAGACTGGTTAACTACCAACCAAAAGGTAAAGATACTCTCTCCAAAATCACCAGAGGGGAATTAACTGCTGATGAAGTACGTGGCATTGTAGATCCCAGCTATGCAGCGAAAGAACCAGTTGTTGAACCTACACCTACCCCAGAAACTACACCACAAACCAAACCTCAAGAGGAACAATTACCCACTCCTAAAGTTATAGAAACACCACAGTCAGAAATAATTCCCACTCCCCAGCCATCTCCTAGTGTAATTCCTACACCTCCAGAGGTAACGCCGACACCATTACCCAGCATTACTCCTGAACCCCAAGCAGAGGTAACGCCAACACCATTACCCAGCATTACTCCTGAACCCCAAGCAGAGGTAAAATCTCAGCCTGGAGTTCAGGAAGAATCACCAGCAGCAGTAACTACACCATCACCTACTGCTACCCCAGTAACTGAACCAGAGGTTAATGAGAGTGAGTCAACTGAAGAAACTGTTAACAAACCTAAAAAAGTCAACTTAGGCGATTATTTCAAACGCCGATCGCATTCTGTATCGGCGGAATAGGGCATGGGGCATGGGGCATGGTTCAGTTATCATTCATGTTGATACTAATTGCATTACCTCTGCTCTTGTGCTTTTAGTTAAAAATACTCAACTCTAGTTTTTGGGCTAACAATTCCACAAACGCGATCGCTCCAATAGGATTACCAATACTATCTAAAGTTGGACTGTAACAGGCGATCGCACCTTCTCCCGGTACAATTGCCAATAACCCACCACCGATCCCCGACTTCATCGGCAGTCCAATTTTAATTGCCAATAATGGCGAAGCTTCGTATAAACCACAGGTTAACATCACACTATTCACTATCTGACGGTGCTGAGATTGTATATACTCATGCTGACACCCTAAGAGTTTTCCGAGTAAGCCTAAATCCTTGACTGTTCCAGAAATACAGCATATTTGTTCATATGTGTCAAGAGTAAGATAGGAATTTGTAATATTTCCTGTCTCAGCTAGATAATTGGCGATCGCCTGATTAGTGGTTGAATGAGAAGCGCGCACTGAGGCTAACATCGCCTCGTCTATATGTAGATCACAATTAGCTAACTGGTTCAACCATTGGCATAAATTCTCTGCGCGATCATTAGCAGTCTTTCCTGGTAATTTATCCGCTAGAGTAATAGCACCACTATTAATCATGGGATTACGGGGGTGTCCGCGATCGCTAATCAATTGCTCTAGAGAATTAAAAGCCGTGTCTGATGGTGCAATTCCCACCGATTGTAATACTGTATCTGCTCCCATCTCCTCTAGCAAATACAGAAACGAAAATGATTTGATTACACTCATCAAGGGGAATATACGGGCTGTATCTCCCAGACTATAAGTTTGTCCTGATACACAGCAGATATGAACTGCAAACCAACGGGGATCAACCATAGCTAATTTTGGAATGCGATCGCAAACCTTACCCAGATGCGTCTGAGTTTTAGCTAATTGCACCCACTCAAACAACTCACTGATATCTAATTTTTCGAGTCTCATCACAATAGATACAGTCCCAAAGTGAAACAGCATTAATTCAAGCCCCCTGATTTATCCGTGGGGTATTGAATTTTGAATTTTGCGTTCGCGTAGCGTGTCGAAGACAAAAGTTCTGTAGGCGGGTTTCCCGCCGTAGGAACGCCACTTGCTACAAGCCGGGAAACCAGTTCAACGCAGTGGCTCAACTTTTCAAGACGAATTTTGAATTGGAGCGAAGCGACTTGACTCCCCGTGTCAGATCCCCAGAACTACCCCAAAATTACACTTGGCTAAACACCAAGCAACCCTTATCACTTAAACAACTCAGGGGTAGAATTGTCATTTTAGATTTTTGGACATACTGTTGTATTAATTGTCTCCATGTTTTACCAGACCTCAAGTACTTAGAACAGAAATATCAAGATAGTCTGACAGTCATTGGTGTTCATTCCGCAAAATTTGACAACGAACAAGAAACTGAAAATATCCGCCAAGCTATTTTGCGCTATGACATCGAACACCCAGTTGTAGTAGATAGAAATTTCCGTGTATGGCAAGAGTATACAGTGCGTGCTTGGCCTACATTCATTGTGATTGACCCAGAAGGCTACGTGATTAGCTCTGTTTCTGGTGAAGGTAATCGTGATATTTTAGACCAACTGATTGAAAAGTTGATTCAAGAACATCAACATCAAGGCACAATAAATTTCCAACAACTCAGCCTAATTTTAGAAAAACAGCAACAACCATTAATCACACCCTTAGCGTTTCCTGGTAAGGTTTTGGCTACTCCAGAAGCTTTATTTATGGCTGACTCTGGACACCATCGGCTGGTGATGAGTTCTTTAAATGGTGAAGTTCTTCAGGTAATCGGTAATGGTAAAGCTGGTTTAATAGATGGTGATTTCGCCGCCGCACAGTTTTCTGCACCCCAAGGAATGACATTTGATGCAGTCAATCAAATTCTCTACGTTGCTGACACCGAAAATCATGCTGTGCGTCAAGTTGATATTAACCGCCAAGTAGTAGAAACCATTGCCGGCACTGGTGAACAAAGCCGCAATATTCATCCTCATGGCGGAGTTGCTTTAGAAACTACCCTCAATTCACCTTGGGACTTAGTGAAAGTGGGAAATACCCTATTCATCGCAATGGCAGGTTCGCATCAAATTTGGCAGATGAACTTAAATACAGGTATGGTGTCAACCTATGCAGGTAGATGTGCAGAAGGTTGTGTTGATGGTTCACTCACGGAATCTGTCTTTGCTCAACCTAGCGGAATTACTACCAATGGACAAGAGTTATTCATTGCTGACAGTGAGATTAGTTCAATTCGTGGCGTAGGATTAATAGAACCATGTCAAGTCAGGACTATTTGTGGTAGTGGAGATTTATTTGGGTTTGGCGATGTCGATGGACAAGGTGAAAATGTGCGATTGCAGCACTGTCTAGGAATAGAATACGCCAATAATTTTTTATGGGTTGCAGATACCTACAACCATAAAATTAAATTAGTCAGTCCCCATACAGGAAATTGTCAAACTATTTTAGGAGATGGTTCTGCTGGTTTAGAAGATGGCCAAGGTAAAAGTACCCGTTTTTTTGAACCTTCAGGACTGAGTGTTTTAGGTTCACATCTATATATATGTGATACCAATAACCATGCTATCCGTCAGGTAGATTTACATACCTTAGAGGTAAAAACTCTCAAATTTTCAGGATTGTGTGCGCCTGATGTCTGTATTCCAAATAATTTTTCAATTCAACTCTAGGTTGCTGCTTTTGCTGGCAGTAGGGGAGAACTTTCCCAGAATCTACTAGAACTTACGCAACCGACATATTTTTATGTAGGGGAGGCAAAAAGCGGTGTGGATTTTCCTGCCCACCGAACTTCAGAGGGGCGGAAGCCGTCGCTCTGAGTTCTCGCTTTATTGCCGTTGTGTAATGCTCTACTCCCTCACTTGGCGAGATTCCAACCATAGGGGAATCACAATCAAAGCTACGAGTATCAGTAAAGCCAAAATTGCAAACTGACTGACCCAAGTTACCAACTGTTCCAGAGAAACAATCCTACCTGCAAAAAAGGCTAATGTCACCATCAAACTAGCCCAAGCAGTTGCGCCTAAAATGTTATATATCAAAAATGTCCCAAAAGGCATTTCAGCTATACCAGCTAGTGGCGCGGCAAAAATCCGTAACAGAGCAAAAAAGCGACCAAAAAATACGGCTTTAGGTGCATTTTGACTAAACTGCTCTTTAATAGCTAATAATCGTACTTCACTAATCCGAAATATCTTACCTACTTGCAATAAAAAAGACCAACCGCTTAACCTACCAATCCAGTAGCCGCAAATCCCACCAATAAAAGCACCACTTACAGCAATACTCAAAACTATCCAATAATTCAATTCATTACTACCAGCTAAAAATCCGCCCACTAAGGTTACAGTTTCACCGGGAAGAGGAATACCCAGATTTTCTAATAATATTCCCAAAAAAATAGCCCAGTAACCGTAATGATGGGCAAACTCCTGGATGTTTTCTAATGAAATCAACTCAAGAGACATCCCGCACCGTCGCCTTTACAATTGTTTACTTTATATACATCTTTGCTTGTTTTTAGCTGGGGTGTCAAACAATTTTAGATTTTAGATTTGTCTTGGCGTAGCGGACGCAGCGCAGCAAGTATTTTAAATTGACCAAGCCCCGTTGGGGTGGGGTGTAGGGGAAAATTATAATCAGTGTAAATCTATCTGACTTATAAGTTATTTATAATTGACAAGCAAATATTCATCATGTATTAGCATAACTGCATAATAAATAAGATAAATCAATTACTTATTATGAAAAATTCATAATAAGCCGAAAAAAATATAAAAGTTTTGTAAAAGATACTATTGATACGGAAATCATTAAGCGTTTGTGCCTATATTGAGAAGTGTTAAAACAAATTATACGGAATAAATACTGAAGCGATCGCGTCAGTTGTAATCATCTACAAAAGCTAGCCTAAGTAATTGTAGGGATGAGTTTACAATTAACACATCAGTCAGTATTGACATCCACTTCCTGCTTTTGTTAATTGTTTCAACTATTTGGTTAAATTCATGACACTCACACAAGAATTGCAAGTGGTTTTGTTGAAGCCCCAAGGAAGCATAGACTTACAGGATGGTAAAGCTTTGATTGCACAAATGGCTGCGATCGCACCTCAACCTCATCAAGTCTGGGTAATTGACCTAGGAGCAGTAGACTTTATGGATAGTACGGGATTAGTTTCATTAGTCAACGCCCTAACCTCAGCCAGACAAAACAATTGTCGCTTAGTTCTGTGCAATGTACATACACCTGTCCGCTTAATTTTAGAACTGACACAATTAGATTCAGTATTTGAGATTTTTGATACCTATGAAGATGTGTTGAATTGCCTCAATGGTGAGAAGCTATCATTAGCAAGCTAAACTTACACACGATAAAAGCCCATCTTTCCTTTAAGAACCTAGAAGGAAACTTGGACTAAAATCCTCAATCTTTTGCGAAGTCAAGTTTTGTTTGAAGGTATGCAGCGCGAAAGATTACTAGCCCTACTCTTTTAGAGTGAGGGCATTTTGGTGGAGTTATTTTAAAAGTAAGCAGTATAAAAAGAGACAGTTTTTGAGGAAAACTGTAATTTTATTATATATTCAATAATTAAAGTTAAATTAAATGTTTCAGGCATTCTGCACAGCAGAAACATTACTTGGTGTAGATACTGGACGGGGAAAGTTGGGCAAATCAATGCCACTATGACTGGAAGTACGGGTTTTCAGAGCCAAGCGATAACTAACGCTCTGAAGTTCGGCTTGTAATTGGCGGTTTTCTCTCTGTAGCATCGCTACTTTCTCTCGCACTGGAGTCATCCTTTCTTCAAATTTACGACGGTAAATTTGAGGTAGTTCCTGTACAACTTGCTCCAACATTCGACTGCGATCTGTTAACTCCTGCACTGACTGACGCAGTTGGTAAATTTCCGCGTCACGAGATGTAATCTGCTCTTGATAAAAAGTGACTTGTTCCTCAACAGCTTGTAACTGTTCTTGCAAAGCTTTTAACTGTGTTAAATCCTGTTCCGGCTCTAATTTGGGAGGTATAAAATTAGTATTGCCCTTGACTAACCGAAAAAGTTCTTGAGATAGTTGCTGCACTAATTGATCGCGTAGCTGTAACTCTTGGCGCAGCTGCGACATTTCTGTAGAGAGAGCTTGGATGTTGGGGATTTCAGTTTGGCTCACGGCGGCTTAAAGCTCCGATGGAAGAATATTGTCCAACCTTGAATATAAGTGCGATCGCCTAGGATGAGGCTTCGCTCATTACCTGCTTGTGGCAAGTAATGTTAATTTAGCATTCCCAACTCCATCACAAAATAAGGCAGAAGGTAAAATTTTTTTTCGTCAGGGTAGCGAGGCGTTGTGTAAGGGGTAGGGTGCTGGCAGAGTTGGACGGAGTAGGGGCGGGTTTATTAGGATCATCATCCAAAAACAAATATATAAGTGAACCCGCCCCTAGAGACTCCTACCAACGCAATCGTTATTTTTGGGACAAGCCTCACCCAAGCGTGGGCGGAATAAACCTCAAATTTTGACACTGCACCCTTTTATGAGTGCAGTCAATCTAAAATCTAAAATCCAAAATCCCAAATTGGTTGACTGACTTAAGCAGTAGCAGCGACTTCCTCGGTTTTCTCCTCGGAAACTTCTTGCTTAATTGTGAGATAGCGAATGACATCTTCGCTCAAACGCATGGCGCGTTCTAAGGGAGCAATCACTGTTCCAGGCCCAGTGTAGTTTACTTGAATATAGATGCCATCACGATGCCTGTTAATTTCATAAGCAAGACGACGCTTACCACGATTTTGGATTTCGATGTTATCTGCACCTTGATCTTTGAGCAAGTTCTGATATTTAGCGATCGCTAAGTCTACCTGTTCATCTGTAAGATCCGGACGCAGGATATATAGTGTTTCGTAAACTGTGGACATGGTTGTAATTCTCCTTTTGGACATCTGGCTGCTGATGTTAATTTATACAGTCTTTTTGTTAAAGCTACTAGTATCGATGAACATCTGAAGCAACAAGGAACTATAATCTTACCAGTTTTCTATTTTAATCATCAGCTGCATCTGCCAAAATTGTGTTTGCTAGTGAAAATTGGCAAATTTTCATGAAGTAAGGGTGTAGAAGAGAGATTTAAATCAGTTAACAGTTAACAGTTAAGAGTTATCAAATAACTTGTAACGGATAACTATTGATGCTCAGTCCCTAGTTTTCACTTTAGATGAGAGGATATCAATCAAGGTTATGGCCCAACGCTATGTGCGAGTTCAAAATCAAGAAGGAAAGATTTACTATGGGTTACTACAACTATCCCTTAACGTGCAGGTGCTGGATGCTCCACCTTGGTTACAGGGGCAACCCACAGATTTAATTTTAGAAGCAGACAATTACCACATTCTTGCACCTTGCGCTCCTTCAAAGATTGTTGCAGTGGGCAAGAATTACGCTGATCATGCGGCAGAAATGGGGAGTTTAGTTCCTGTTGAGCCATTAATTTTTCTGAAACCACCAACATCGATTATTCCCACGGAGACAGCAATCAAGTATCCGCCTCAGTCAGAGCGAGTAGATTATGAAGGGGAGTTAGCATTAGTAATTGGCGATCGCGCTTGTGATTGCACACCAGAAGAAGCCCAAACTAAAATTTGGGGTTATACTATCGCTAATGATGTGACAGCGCGGGATTTACAAAAAAAAGATGCTCAATGGACACGCGCTAAAGGTTTTGATTCTTTCTGTCCTCTTGGCCCTTGGATTGTGCGAGAATTAAATCCTGGGGCTAGGTTACAGACTTTTCTCAATGATAATCCTGAACCATTGCAATCTGCGGGTATTGATCAGATGGTTTTTCCCCCAGATTTTTTAGTCTCTTATATTAGCCAAGTGATGACCTTATTACCTGGGGATGTAGTGTTAACAGGTACACCCCAAGGTATCAGTTCATTGCAAATAGGCGATCGCGTCCGTATTGAAATTGAAGGTATCGGTCGCCTAGAAAACACTGTCATATCCCGCTAACTATTAGCGGACTTGCATATACACTGCATCGGAAATAGCCGGAATTTCTGCATAACGTCCCAGTAATGACTGACCAACTGAATATACTACTGCTGCTAGGATGCCGAGAAAAATTGTGTTTGCTATTGTCTCGATAGCAAACCCAGTATTAGGAATTTGTGTCAAAATTCTCACTAAGATAGTACACAAAAATATGACAATATCTAGCAGAATTGCCTGCATAGTGTTGAAACGGATAAAATGACTAATTTTTTCGTTTCTTACCACAAATATAAATAAAGCAAAGAAAACGAGAAGTTGACCCAATTGTCCTAAGCTACCGTAAACTATCAATACTGGTTGCAAAGGTATCAACAGTATTTGTAGAACTGGAAATTGTCTTAATAAAAAACTACCAAAGACGAGACCATCAATTATGGGCAGAAGATAAGGTAAACAAGCAAAAATTCTATCGGCAATTGTTGTAGTCCCGCGCCAAGCCATTGTGCATTCTCCTGTGGCTAAATTTTAGAGTTACTTGAGCCTAGGATAACGCAGTTACTCAGCCTTGCTAGTGAAGTTTTACTATTGTATTTGAGCGACGCGAAAGCCCATGAGACATTCGTACTGTTCTGGCTGCTGTTGCCCTAGTTGACGAATAGCATAACCACAAGATAAATGTCCGCTCCGCCAACGGGGTTGACCATTACCATCAGCAAGTAAGCAAGACTGACAAACTCTCTCAGGAGCTAGGATTTGTTCGTCTGTTAAGATGACCAACATAATAAAATCCCTCCTTTGACATTCTACTGCCCATCAGGTGATTCCTAGGCTGAAACTCAGTTATCAGTTAGTTGACAACTGTTCACCCAATACTGTTCCGTTTATAGACCTCTATTTGATGTCTCAGAGTAGATGCAAAATTTTGGTGAGGATGATATGTCACTGAGCATCAAGTTGAGGTTTATGCTAGTGATACATAACAGATATTTAAGTATTTAGGTGTATTAAGCATTGATGCTTATATGTTACCACAGCCATTAAATTGCCGTGGATAAATACTTAAAAATATCATGATTACTTCATCAACTTCACCTGCCATCAAAGATCAGGATTTAAGTGGGGTCTTGGCAGTGGCAAGTAAGAATATTTTGAACAGTATCAAAGTTCATATTTTCAGAAACAGGTTTATGATCGTTAATCTATGGAAGTTGGCTGGCAGCTAATAATCAAAGTCAATAATACAGATGCCATCAATCGTGTTTGTATAATAGTCCACTACCAGGAAAAGATTGACTGTTGAGGCTTAATTATAGATCAGTTGCCCACCCACCAAATCCACTTTTGTACAAATTGCCATTAGGTATAGTTGAAGTGACTAGGACAAATTCAGACTTGCTTGCTACCTCCGATCCCGCGATCGCACAATTAATTAATCAAGAACTCCAACGTCAACGCGACCACTTAGAATTAATTGCTAGTGAAAACTTTACCTCTGCGGCTGTTTTAGCGGCTCAGGGTTCAGTGTTGACGAATAAATATGCTGAAGGTTTACCCGGTAAGCGTTATTACGGTGGTTGCGAATTTATTGACGAAATCGAGCAAATCGCTATTGATAGAGCCAAACAGTTATTTGGTGCGGCTCATGCTAACGTACAACCCCACTCTGGCGCACAGGCGAATTTTGCAGTTTTCCTGACATTGTTAGAACCAGGGGACACAATTATGGGGATGGATTTGTCTCATGGCGGACATCTTACCCACGGTTCACCTGTAAATGTTTCAGGTAAATGGTTTCAAGTCCGTCACTACGGCGTAAGTCAACAGACAGAACAACTAGACTATGAGCAAATTCGTGAGATGGCGTTAAGGGAACGTCCGAAGCTCTTGATTTGTGGTTATTCTGCCTATCCTCGCATCATTGACTTTGAAAAATTCCGCGCTATTGCAGATGAAGTTGGTGCTTACTTACTAGCTGATATTGCCCACATTGCGGGGTTAGTCGCCAGTGGCTTGCACCCGAATCCAATTCCTTATTGTGATGTCGTCACCACCACCACCCATAAAACCCTACGCGGCCCCAGAGGTGGTTTAATTTTAACCCGTGATCCAGAACTGGGTAAAAAGTTAGATAAATCCGTTTTCCCTGGAACGCAAGGCGGCCCTTTAGAACACGTAATTGCAGGTAAAGCAGTTGCTTTTGGTGAAGCCTTGAAGCCAGAATTTACAACTTATTCAGGGCAAGTAATTGATAATGCCCGTGCTTTAGCAACTCAACTGCAAAACCGAGGCTTAAAATTAGTATCTGATGGTACAGATAACCATTTAATGCTCGTGGATTTACGATCTGTGAATATGACAGGGAAGAAAGCAGATCAGTTAGTCAGTGAAGTAAATATTACTGCCAACAAAAACACAGTTCCCTTTGATCCCCAATCACCATTTGTCACAAGTGGTTTAAGGTTAGGTTCTCCCGCCATGACAACACGAGGTATGGGAGTAAGTGAATTTACTGAAATTGGTAATATCATTGCCGATCGCCTGCTCAACCCAGAATCAGAAGCAGTAGCCCAAGATTGTAAACGTCGGGTAGCTGCATTGTGCGATCGCTTCCCCTTATATCCCCACTTGGAAATTCCTGTACCAGCCTTAGCATAAAGCTGCGAATGGGGTTAAGGGCATGGGGAATAGGGCATGGGGCATTGGGCATGGGGAATGGGAAATGCCCAATGCCCAAAATTCTTTAATTTTGAATTTTGAATTTTGAATTTTGAATTGATTAGCCCAATGCCCAATCCGCAAATCTTATGCTGATTAGAGTCCCAAATATAGTAAAAATTAAGAAGGAAACGTCCTTAACCAATTTTTGTTAATAAAATCCTCAAAATTACAAATGCTTGCTCAGATTTATCATCTGATCGCTTTCCTAGTCGCCGCAGTAGTCGTTCTCTGGACTACACCTGATGTCAAAAATATTGGTATTAGAAGTGGACGTGTAGATAAACCTGGCGATCGCAAAATTCATGACCGTCCGATGGTACGCCTGGGAGGAGTTTCTATCTTCACAGGCACAATGCTATCTTTAATGATTGTTTGGTGGTTGGGTGGGTTTGCTAATCTACCCCCTGAGAAAGAATGGCAAATATGGGGCGTGACTTTAGGTGGTCTTGGCTTTTTCTTGATTGGTTTAGCCGATGACTTATTAAGTTTATCCCCTCTCACGCGCTTGCTGATACAAATCCTTGTTGCAGCAGGTGCATGGAAAGCAGGTGTGAGTATAGATTTTATTACCGTTCCTACCATTGGTATAGTTGACCTTAACTGGCTCAGTTTACCGATTACAGTAGTTTGGTTAGTTGGCATGGTGAATGCCATCAACTGGATTGATGGATTAGACGGTTTAGCGGCTGGAGTCTCTGGAATTGCGGCTGTAGTGATGCTATTGGTGTCTTTATTTATGCACCAACCAGCAGCAGCCTTAATTGCTGCGGCTTTAGCTGGTGCAGCTTTAGGATTTCTCCGGTATAATTTCAATCCTGCTCAAATCTTTATGGGGGATGGTGGCTCATATTTTATGGGCTTTACCTTAGCCTCTGTTGGTGTCATCGGTTTAGTCAAAATTCCTGCTTTTACTGCCGTTCTTTTGCCATACTTAATTTTGGCAGTCCCCATTGTCGATATGTCCGCAGTCATTTTGGCACGCCTACGCCGAGGTAAACGCCCTTGGGTTGCAGATAAATGTCATTTACATCATCGACTTTTACAGGCTGGTTTATCCCATCGCTGGTCAGTATTATTCATATACTCTCTGACTTTGTGGGTGGGAAGTTTAGCGTTAGGTGTTGCTGGTGTACCCAGTAGTATTGGTTACATCTGTGCAGCTACTTCGCTATTAAGTTACGTAATTTGGCGAGTCCGCAAATTTTCCCAGCAAAAGTGAAAAGCTTTGGAGCAGGGAAGTAAGGGAGCAGGGAGCAGGGGGCAACAACCACCCACTTTCTTGTGAACCTTCCCTACTGGGACTTTACGGGTGAGTTTTGTCTAAGAGGATGTTTGAAAAGTCCCTAACTATGTATCAAATACTTTTAGATCCCCCTAAATCCACGACACTTGCTACAAGTCGGCAAAGCCGCCCAACGCAGTGTCTCCCCTTAAAAAGGGGGACTTTGATTCTTGTTCCCCTCTTTTTTAAGGGGGGTTAGGGGGGATCTGAATGTACTTAAAGTCATAGTCAAGAACTTTTTAAACAACCTCTAAGACACCCTCCGCGAACGGAGAGAACTACGGTTTTAAAAATCTTTTGTTCTTGTTTGTTAACGGTTGACTGTTGACTGTTAACCGTTAACCTTTGTTTTTTTGGCTTTGGCCTTATGAGTGCAGAAATTATTTGTATCGGGACTGAACTGTTATTGGGAGATATCCTCAACGGAAATGCTCAATATCTAGCTCAACAACTAGCCCAATTAGGCATTCCTCATTACTATCAAACAGTAGTGGGAGATAACCCAGAACGTATTAAGAAAGTTATAGAAATTGCTCTTTCTAGAGCTAATATTCTGATTTTCACTGGTGGATTAGGCCCTACACCAGATGACTTGACCTGTGAAACCATCGCTGATTTTTTTGGCGTTCCCTTGGTAGAACGCCCAGAAATTATTGAAGATATTACACAAAAATTTGCTCAACGGGGTCGAGTTATGACCCCCAGCAACCGTAAACAAGCTTTAATTCCTGAAGGTGCAGACATTTTACCCAATCCCAGTGGTACAGCACCGGGTATTATTTGGCAACCCCGTCCAGGAATTACGATTTTTACCTTTCCTGGCGTTCCTAGTGAAATGCACCGGATGTGGGAAGAAACATCTGTGCCTTTTCTCAAAAGTCAAGGCTGGGGTCAGGAAATTATTTACAGCCGCAGTTTGAAGTTTTGGGGAATTGGGGAATCAGCTTTAGCAGAAAAAGTCAGTGCTTACTTGAATCTACCTAACCCTACGGTAGCACCCTATGCAGGTAAGGGAGAAGTTCGCCTACGCATTTCAGCTAAAGCGACTTCACCAGTGGCCGCCGAGGCTTTGATTTTACCTGTAGAAAAACAAATTAAAGAAATTGCAGGTTCGGATTTTTATGGTGTTAACGATGATACTTTAGCTTCTGTAGTTGGGGAGTTATTGCGGACATCAAGAGAAACTCTATCAGTAGCAGAATCATGTACTGGTGGAGGTTTAGGACAAATGTTAACAGAAATACCCGGCAGTTCTGATTACTTTTGGGGTGGTGTAATTTCCTACGATAACTCAGTAAAAGTAGGGTTGTTGGGAGTGAAGCCAGATGATTTAGCCCAAGTTGGGGCTGTGAGTGATATTGTTGCTGAACAAATGGCCATAGGTGTAAAAACACGCCTGGGGACAACTTGGGGGTTAAGCATTACTGGAATTGCTGGCCCAGGTGGAGGAAGTGAAACTAAGCCCGTGGGTTTAGTTTACATTGGTTTAGCGGGGACAAAAAAGCAAGTTACCAGTTTTAAATATCAGTTCGGCACAATGCGCGATCGCTCTTTGATTCGTCATTTAAGTGCGTGTACAGCTTTGGATTTATTGCGGCGGCAGTTATTAATGAGGTGTCATTAAATGAGTAATGAGTAATGAGTAATGAGTAATGAGTAATGAGTAATGAGTAA
>JBODRP010000065.1:0-20933 GCA_050633005.1 Trichormus sp.
TCAGTATGAAGAATATCTGATTATAGTTAGGTTATATCGCACTGACGCACCCTACCCAAGCATCAATTTTGGAGAATTTATTTTTTGCTGTTCCTTAATACTAAGTTGCTTTCAGAAATAGTATTCCTACACACCACACACCCCACACCAGGTTACTAAGTAAGTCGGTGCAATAAAACCAAACTATGTGAAGAAAAGTAAATAAGGCTCAAACTCTTTCTCCCCCTGCTCCCTGCCCCCTGCCCCCTGCCTTATTCCAACAATAATTATTTACGCCGACCTACTTATCTTCGACTGCAACTTGGTATAATTTTGTGCATAAGAACCCCAATTTCTGGAGGAAACTGGGGTTCTAGGTTTGTGCTTATCTAAAGCTATTCAGACTATTCTGTTAATAGATGCTTGTCTAAAAGATATGCAGCTTACCTGTAGCGAGAGCGATTTCGATGATTTTGCTTATGTCTAGCAACTGCTTTACGTTTTTCTTTTTCTAAAGGAGTCTCGAAGTGACGCTTCTTTCTCATGTCTTGGAAAATTCCCGCCTTGGAAACTTCCCGTTTAAATCTCCGTAATGCTGAATCAATGCCTTCGTTCTCCCCTAAAACTACTTGTGTCATTCTCATTCCTCCTTATGTGTGGATGAATAGTTGAGGACTGGAGACAAAAAAATATTCCAGCAGCGTCGAGCCTTTGGCTTTATCTGCTGGAGACTCTGAAGTTTATTGTCTAGAAAAATGTCTAGTAACGGCGACCACCACGGTTGTTATTACCCCAACCGCCGCCACCACCACCACGGGAAGAACTTCTTTCTTCACGGGGTTTAGCTTTATTAACTTTTAAATCGCGCCCCATCCATTCAGCACCATCAAGGGCTTCAATAGCGGCACTTTCTTCTGCCTCTGTTTCCATTTCCACAAAGGCAAAGCCGCGAGGACGACCTGTTTCACGATCAGTTGGTAGCTGAACGCGGTTTACCTTGCCATAATCGGCGAAGGCACGCTTTAGGTCATCCTCTGTAACTTGATAGGACAAGTTACCGATGTAAATTGACATATAATGTCTCCGAATTGAACAAGTGTAGAGAGTTAAATTCGGAGAGACGCTTTTTAGAAATCAAAAGGTGTTACTCAACCGAAAATAATTCTTATATTCACCAGGATAGCACAGCGACTAAATATTGGCTCTGAGGAAGTATCTAACAGAAAAGCGAAGTTGAGAGCAGTTGATGATCAGGAGTTGCACCTAATTTGAGGTATTTGCTAGCTGCTCTAATATTTTTGCTGCTTGTTGACAGAGAATATTGTGATGCTGACTACTGCTAGCGAGTAAACCACCCCATTGATTAATATCGCCAGTATTATACTGTAACATATTACCATTGAAATGGGTAAATTGTCCACCTGCTTCTGTCAAAATCAGTTCCGGTGCTGCCATGTCCCAATCTTTGGGGGCTGATTTGCCAGACAGAGAAATGTAAACGTCTGCTTGTTGTTCGAGAATGGTGGCAATTTTACAACCGACACTACCCACGGCTTTGTGATGACGCAAGGGCAAGTTTTGCAAGAGATAATCTAAGCTTTGATTGCGGTGGGAGCGACTAACAACTAAGATTAAATCTTCTATGGGTTTGGTGTTGTGACTAAATATGATTTGTTGAGGCACAGCACCGTTATGGGTTTCTACAAATGTGCCGCCGCCTTTAGTAGCGTAGTACAATTTATTTTTGGCTGGGAGTGCAACTACGGCTAAGACTGGTCTATGTGCTTTGACTAAAGCAATGTGAACGGCATAATCTCCGGTTTTGTCGATAAAATCACGCGTACCATCTAGAGGATCAATAATCCATACCCAGTCAGATGTAGAGGGATTTTGTTGGAGTGTAGATTGATAGGTTTCTTCGCTGATGTAGGTAAAATTTTCGTTACCCAAGGCTGCTTGTAAGGTTTGGAGAATGTATTGACTAACAGCGACATCAGCCAACGTGACGGGTTCATTTTGTTTATACTGCACATCGAGATCAGGGTCTGTAGCTGTGCCTTGCTCATAAGATTGTAAAATATCTGCTGCTCTCCAACCGACAGCACGAGCGATCGCTAGTATTTCTTGTAAGTCTTTCATGTTATTGTGTCCTTAAATCCATCCAGCGACGCGTACCAAAATATTTACAAGCTTCAGCCACAATTTTCGCTGCTTCGTTGAGAGCATCAGTAAAACTGGCTTGTAAAATGTAATGGCAAAAAGCACCGTGAAAAATATCTCCAGCCCCTAGTGTATCAACTGCTGGGATAGCAGGTACAGATATAGTACCAAATTCATCGTGACTGGAGTAAGTAATTGGTTGTTCACCGTGGGTAATGGCAATATGGGGAATACCCAAGGCGCGGAGGTAGTCAAAAACTTGTGTTTGGAAGTGACAATTAGGGGGGTGAAAGTTAGCGGAACAAATAGCGTAATCTACCAAGGGCAAAACTTCCTCAAATCCGGTTTTCCAGCTACCACCATCAATAACTACAGGGATATGATGAGCTTTTGCCATTTTAGCGATCGCATATCCCACTGCCATCTGATGTCCATCAATCAGGACTATATCTATATTATGTAAGATATCTGGAGGAATTGAGGTAACACTGCCTAGGGTTTTCACCGCATTGATCGAAATCACCGCCCTTTCTCCGGTGGATTGGGTGACAATAATTGAAGATACAGGGGGTGGTGTATTAATGGTAGGGTCAAGATCAGCGATCGCTACATGATATTGATTTAAATCTCCCCGAATTAACTCTGTCATAGGGTGAGAACCCAGCACACCCAAAACTGTAGCTTGATTTCCTAAATAACTAAAAGTAACAGCCGCATTGGTAGCCGGGCCGCCTGCTGCTACAGTGTAGTCAGATGCCACTAACTTTTGATTATTTTGCGGGGGAGATGCAGCTAAGTAGATTAAATCTAATGTGATTAAACCAATAAATAAGGCATGATTAGTCATGGGCATTGGCCAAAAAGGGCATTGGGCATTAGTTTTGATCTTCGGCTTCCTCCTCTGTGTTGTGTAGTTAACCGTCAACCCTCAACATTCATGCAGACAGATCCCAAACCAGGAACATTATATATAGTTGGTACACCTATTGGTAACTTAGAAGATATCACCTTGCGAGCGATGCGGATTTTGCAGAATGTGGATTTGATTGCCGCAGAAGATACGCGCCACACTGGAAAATTACTACAACATTTACAAGTGAAAACGCCCCAGGTCAGTTACCATGAGCATAATAGTAGTAGCCGTATTCCAGAATTATTAGAGCATTTGCAGACTGGAAAAGCGATCGCTTTAGTTAGTGATGCAGGTATGCCGGGAATTTCTGATCCTGGGTATGAATTAGTTAAAGCTTGCGTTGAAACAAACATTCCCGTAGTTCCCATTCCTGGGGCGAGTGCAGCGATTACAGCCTTGAGTGCGGCGGGACTACCTACCGATAAGTTTGTGTTTGAGGGGTTTTTACCTGCTAAAAGCCAACAACGGCGAGAGTATTTAGAGACTTTGCAGACAGAATCCCGCACTATAATTTTCTACGAATCGCCCCACCGTTTGCGAGATACGTTACAAGACTTAGCAGACATTTGGGGAAGCGATCGCCAAATTGTTCTGGCACGGGAGTTAACTAAATTATATGAGGAATTTTGGCGGGGAAGTCTTGGAGAGGCGATCGCCCACTATCAGCAAAAAGAACCACAAGGAGAGTATACCCTAGTAGTAGCAGGGAATCCACCCAGTCAACCCCTACTCACAGAAGCACAATTAAAAGCCGAGTTAGAACAATTAATGCGTCAAGGCATATCACGTTCCCAGGCTAGCCGACAATTAAATAAATATACTGCCCTCAACCGTCGTCAAGTGTATCAAATTGCTCTAGCGATCGATCTGAATGACAATAGGCAATAGGGTTAGGGGACTGGGAGACAAGGTAGACAAGGTAGATTTTACCCAATGCCCAATGCCCCATGCCCACCAAGAAAAACAACGCAGCGATCGCTTGGAAGCAAAGCTGCGAGAATTAGGTATAGATCCAGATACTATTTAAAAGTGTTGGGTAAAATCACGCCGGCGAAACACCACACCAAACGCGTGATAACTGGTTTTAATGCTGAAGTGATGTTTACTGTTCTTCTGGAAACACCCATTTTGGCGGTTCTGTCATTTTGCGCTTGAGACGTTCTTCCGCAATTTCTAGCATTCTATCCAAAGAAGTCTCAGCGATAAATTTAGACGCAGCTTCTCTATACTCAATGTTTGGGCATTTCTCCCCTAAAACACAACCGTTAACGCAGGCTTGAGCGCAGTTAATTTTCTGCTCCACTGTCAACTCCTCTCTGATTTGAAAATAAGGATTGGGGATTGGGGATTTTATTGGCTTGGTTGGGGTTTTCTACTTTCCAGGTAAATTTTACCCTGCCATGTGATCTCAAATTAGTCTAAATATTTACGATTTGAAAAGAAAGCCTCCAAATAGCACGGTGGCGCAAACCGCAAAATATAAATGAAACCCTGTTTCCTTCCCCCACACCCCCACACCCCTGTGTTTCCTCAATGCCCAATCCCTGTTACCCTCATATATATGCAATAACAAGTTACTCATGTCCCAACTGTTGGCTACTACTGGAACTATTGCCGCGATCGCTACTGCTGTTGTCCCCCAACAGGGTAGTGTGGGTATTGTGCGGGTGTCTGGTTTCCACGCTCTAGCCATTGCTCAAAGTCTGTTTTATGCCCCTGGAAAGCAAGTTTGGGAAAGTCACCGGGTTATATATGGTTACATCCGCCACCCCCAAACGCGCCAGCTAGTAGATGAAGCCTTACTACTAATTATGAAAGCACCCCGTTCTTACACCCGTGAAGATGTGGTGGAATTTCATTGTCATGGGGGGATTATTGCAGTGCAGCAGGTGTTGCAGTTGTGTTTGGAAAATGGTGCAAGGCTGGCACAACCTGGAGAATTTACCCTCCGCGCCTTTTTGAATGGACGATTAGATTTAACTCAAGCCGAAAGTATTGCTGATTTGGTGGGAGCTAAATCACCCCAAGCTGCTCAAACGGCTTTAGCCGGGTTACAAGGGAAATTAGCTCACCCTATCCGTCAGTTACGCGCTCAATGTTTAGATATTTTGGCAGAAATTGAAGCTAGAATTGATTTTGAGGAAGACCTACCCCCGTTGGATGATAAACAGATAATATCAGATATTGATAGCATTGCAGCAGAAATTAGTAAAATATTGGCAACTAAAGATCAAGGGGAACTGCTGCGTACAGGGTTAAAAGTAGCAATCGTAGGCCGTCCGAATGTAGGTAAATCAAGCTTATTGAATGCTTGGAGTCAAAGCGATCGCGCCATTGTCACCGACTTACCAGGGACAACCCGTGATGTGGTGGAATCCCAGCTAGTAGTGGGGGGTATTCCGGTGCAAGTGCTAGATACAGCAGGCATTCGAGACACAATAGACCAAGTAGAAAAAATTGGAGTAGAGCGATCGCGTCATGCTGCAAATACAGCAGATTTAGTCTTATTTACCATTGATGCTGGCACAGGCTGGACAGATGGGGATCAACAAATCTATGCCCAAGTACAACACCGTCCCTTAATTCTGGTGATTAATAAAATTGATTTAGTAGATTCAAAATCCCTGACTGCTTTACCATATCCCAATCACATTAAGTATATTGTTCATACAGCCGCCGCCCAAAATCAAGGAATTGAATCTCTAGAAACCACAATTTTAGAGATAGTTCATACAGGAAAAGT
The DNA here is from genome assembly GCA_050633005.1 of Trichormus sp. Classification (GTDB taxonomy): domain Bacteria; phylum Cyanobacteriota; class Cyanobacteriia; order Cyanobacteriales; family Nostocaceae; genus Trichormus. The sequence goes on from JBODRP010000065.1 coordinate 5,796, forward strand.
TCAAGCTGCCGATATGGATTTAGCTATTAACCAAAGACAAGCCGCCGCACTTACCCAAGCTAAAATTTCGCTATCACAAGTACAAGCCACAATTGCCCAACAATTACCTCTAGATTTTTGGACAATTGACTTAAGAGGTGCAATTCAAGCCCTAGGAGAAATCACCGGAGAAGAAGTAACAGAATCTGTACTAGATCGCATTTTTAGTAAATTCTGTATTGGTAAATAATCCTAATAAAATCACCTTGTAGCATTTCCTACTCTACTGAAGCAAAAATCTCTGCGTACCTCCGCGCTTTACTCCGCGTGCCTCTGCGTTTCAAAATATTATCTATACCTCACTTAAGCTATATATGTCTTTTATTAATGAAAATGATCATACTAATGCCTTAATTGTCGGCGCGAGTCAAGGTATTGGTTTAGGTTTTGTCAAAAAATTGCTTGCAGATGAGAGAATTACCAAAATTTATGCCACCTATCGTCAAGCCGAATCTGCGACTGAATTGCTAGCTTTAGCAGAGCAATATCCTCAACATCTTACTTGTTTAATATTAGATATTACTGATGAGTTACAAATTGCTGAAACTATCCAACAAATCCGTACTCAAACCGATAAATTACATTTAGTAATTAACTGTGTAGGATTACTACACGACGGTGATTTACAACCAGAAAAAAGTTTAAGACAAATTAACGCCGATCATTTATTACGTTACTTCCAAGTAAATAGTATTGGTGCAGTGCTATTAGCTAAACATCTTTTACCATTATTTCGCCATCATGACTCTGCAATTTTTGCGACCATATCAGCTAAATTAGCCAGTATCGGTGATAATCAATTAGGTGGATGGTATGGTTATCGCGCCTCTAAAACTGCCCTGAATATGTTTATCAAAAATGTGGCAATTGAATATAGTAGAAGTTGCCCTCAAACTATAGTTGTAACATTACATCCTGGTACAACTGATACACAACTTTCTCGACCATTTCAAAAAAATGTTTCTGCCCAGAAATTATTCTCAGTTGAACGGACTGTTACACAACTACTTACTGTCATTGAACAACTGCAAAAAAGCGATAGCGGACAATTTTTTTCTTGGGATGGCAATAGATTACCTTGGTAGTCAACCAATTTTAGATTTTGGATTTTAGATTTTAGATTGACGTAAAGCCTGCGGCATAGCTGCGCTTAGAGCGGAGCGGGACGTTCGCGCAGCGTCTCGGAGAGAAGTCCATTACGAATTACGAATTGGTTTAACACTCCCCTAGCTGATATTACCCAAATAATTGCAAAATAAATGCAGTTTGTCTGGTGACTACCGAGAAATGCTGACTACACTTGCTGACGCACAAAATTTACTTTCTGATCTCATCGCCCGCTACTCATCCCGTGTAGATTATTTGATGATTCGCCTAGAGGAAGCAGAAGGTACAGATATCTTGTTGCGTGGCGACAAGGTGGAAACTCTGAGTGAAGGAATTTCTATTGGTGGGCATATCCGTGCTTGTTACAAAGGTGGCTGGGGGTTGAGTAGTTTTAATCAACTCTCTAGTATTAAAGAACGCATTGAGGAAGCTATTACATCAGCCCGGATGGTAGGTGATGAAGAAACTTTACTTGCTCCTATTGACCCAGTGCAAGCAGTGTGCAGTCTACCCTTGACAGGTAAAGATCCCCGCCAAATACCCCTCGCCCAGAAAAAGGAATTGTGCGATCGCTATACTGAACTATTAAAGGCTGAAGACCATCGTATTACTACTACCTCGGTTCGTTATAGCGATAGTTCCCAAAGAATTATCCTCGCCACTTCCGAAGGAACTCTCATCAATCAATCTTGGGTAGACATGGAAATGCGCTTTGCCGCTACCGCCAAAAATGGCGAAACTGTCCAAACTGGTAGGGAAACTACAGGTTCTCGTAAAGCCTACGAAGATTTAGTAAATTTGGATGCACAGGTAAAAAGTGCCGCCCAAAGGGCTGTTGCAGCCTTATCTTTACCCTCAGTCAAAGGCAATACCTACACTGTCGTGATTGATCCTATTCTCACAGGGTTGTTTGTTCACGAAGCCTTTGGGCATCTTTCCGAAGCTGATATGGCTTACGAAAATCCCGACTTACTAGAAGTCATGACAATTGGACGGCGATTTGGCCCCGAAGAACTACAGATTTTTGACGGTGCAGCCCCAGAAGGACATCGCGGTAGCTATTTTTACGATGATGAAGGGACACCAGCCACCACCACCCAACTTATTAAAGATGGTATTTTAGTTGGTCGTTTACATTCCCGTGAAACTGCCGGTAAATTAGAAGAAGGCCCCACAGGTAACGCTCGCTGTCTCAATTATCACTATAACCCCATTGTTCGCATGACTAATACTTGGATTGAACGGGGTAAAACACCAGTGCCAGATTTATTTACTGATATTAAAGAAGGAGTATATGCCCGTAATTGGCTAGGTGGCATGACAAACGGGGAAATGTTCACCTTTAGCGCAGGGGAAGCCTGGATGATTAGAAATGGCGAAATTGCTGAACCAGTCAAAGATGTGACCCTTTCTGGTAATGTTTTTCAGACTTTGGCAGATATTGAAGCTATTGGTGATGATTTTTACTGGGATGAATCCGGCGGTTGTGGTAAAGGTGGGCAAAATGGTTTACCTGTGGGTTGTGGTGGCCCTAGTCTGCGAATTAAAGATGTAGTAGTAGGAGGAGAAATTTAAAGATATTAGGACTTACGCAACTGGCATATTTTTTCTGTAGGGTGCGTGACGCAGCAAGAATATTTGAAGGTAGTCATGAGACTTATAGCGTCACGCACCAACCACCAATTGTGACACTTGCGTAAGTCCTGGAAATTTGTAGTGCGATCGCTATACTTTATACCAATTCTCCAAAATTAGGCAACAGATCCAAAGCTTGAAACCCAGATGGTATCTCACTTTCTGAATTACGAATTGCGAATTGCGAATTGCGAATTGCGAATTGGTATTATCTATCTTTTAATAGAGGTAGAAATATTTCCCCAGGCTGCTAAAAACTCCTGAACTCAGTTGTTACAATCACCCCAGCTATAAAAAAATTACTGAAGGTGTTAGTTATGACTGATGAAGTAAAGCCTAATCCTAGTGAAGCTTCTACCCATGATGCACAATTAGTTGCTGAAAGTATAGTTAATGGTGAAGCAAAAGCACCAGAGGTTGATTTTAACGCTGACTATGCAGCAGCACAGCAATTGAGTCAAGGTGTTAAAGTCGAAACACCTACTAAACCTGAAAATAAAACATCTCAACCCGAAGCCACAAAAATTGAAGCTCAACCCACCGGTAATCCCGATGATTATTTAGAACTTGCTAAAGAAATAGGAGCTTCTCAGAATCAAGGTGTAACTGAAATCAGTGATGATTTATTACAACAAGCTCTAGAAAAAGGTCAACCTAAAAAATAGTCATCAATCATTTAAATAGGGGTGCAAAACTTGCGCCCCAAATGCAAATTAGTTATTTTTGATAAATTAAAAATACTGACCCAATAAACCCAGGGTTTTCTACATAGATTTTATTTCTGTAATACAATCCTGGCGACATACCTCCATCAAATAAAATTCCTTCTTGAATTTTACCTAAACAATTGTGGCGGGCAATTCCCTTTAGAACATCATCAAATTTATCTGGTGTTAACTCTTGATTAATTGCAGATACTTCAATATGAGAATTAGCTTTTATATCATTCACTAAAAAAATCACATAACCTTTGTTTGTAATAGCTGCCATAGAACGATTAGTGGCTTGTTTACAGGCAAATTCACCTAAATCTCGACAAATATTTTTAAACTTACCTTGACTGTAAAATCTGCCATTACCACCTACTAAATTATAATTAAGAATATTATTTTTTCTTCTTCCAACTTGAATTGTCGCCTTTCTTTGCTGGGGCTTACCGCCAGAAATACCAAAGGAAGAACGCCTATTTTTAAAATCTCCTGCATACTCAACTCCACGAGAAATATTTAAGCCTTGCGGCTTATTTTCAGTATCTATATAGTCAGCGTTAATAGCTGCTATTGGTCTTTTACCATTTAATTGAGAATTAGGATCATTAATCAATTCACGAAATAATTTTGGTGTGTATTCTCTACGAATTTTACCTCTAGGATCTTGAGCATAAATCTGATGCGATAAACCCAGATTAACTTTAAAATCTAGTCCCTCTGACCTAGGATTAAAAATAATTACATGATTGATGCCTCTAGCAAACTTCTCCCCCCGATTATTAGTTTTAAAAAATTCAATACTAAATTTACTATCTTTACCCGCACAAGTTTTTGCGGTTTTAGCTACTGAACTAGCATCAAGTTTTGCACAACTTGATAATAAACTGACAGTAAAAGCAAGTAGAGAGAAAGCAACTATTTTTTGTAAATACATCATGAAGACGGTGTAATAGCAATTCCCAATGGACTAACGTCCCGCTTCGCTCTAAGCGCAGCTATAAATATAACAGTTGACAATAAAAAGCCGCTACAGAATAACTATAGCGGGTAATCATTTAAAGTTTAAATGCACCGTATGATTATGGTGCGTTACGGCAATTTATACTGTCGCTCATAGTCAAATCATCACACTGCCGTAACACACCCTACTTAATTTTGAATCCCCGCTTTTTAAAGCGGGGTAAGTCAACTTTCTAAGAAAGCCATTCTAAAACAGCTTCTTCTTTAGTATTGGTGTTACGAGATGGGGTTTCACGATTAAATTTCATGTGAATTGAGCGTGTTTGCTCACCATCAGCCGCAACAGCCATAATGGGGTAGTCAATTAGACCATCTTGGAAGGACATCTGGAAGCGGAATGTACCATCTGGATTTAACTTGATGGGACGGCCGCCAATTGTGACAGTCGCATCTGGTTCAGTTGCACCGTAGACAATTAACTCAGCGTCAGCAATTAACCAGAACTTGCGAGGGCGTACAGGCACGGCGGAAGCAGAGAAACCTACACCAGACATTCCTACACCAGACATATTGATGCCGGAAGCGGTGGGAACTGCCCACATTCCTACACCAGAGGGGAAGACATAGGAACTGATAGCTTGTTCAGGACGCACAGAACCAGGAACGTGCTGCATAGAACCGAATAGAGAACCAGCAACCCGTTGCGCTTCGGCGGACTCTGCCATGCCAAAGATTTGGTCGTAGATGGGGTTGCCATTTGCACCCACAGCAGCTGCTTTCTTCGCAGGGGGAACGAGTTCGTACAGGGTTTTACCGCGTAAATCTTCCTCAAAATTAACAGTGATGAAGACATCTTCAATCCAGTCGGAGGGATAAACAGGAGGAATGTGAACACGAGCTGAACGAGCTAGCACCAACCAACGGCCATCAAAAGCACGATAACCGATATCAACAACATAATCACGATCGCTCACTGGAATGGGAATATACCATTCTCTAGCTAGTTCATCGGCAGGATACTCTTGGATGCTGTGGGGGCTTTGATATTCAAGATTTATATCGGTAACGTCATAAATCCGCAGTGCTAGTTGCTGTCCCCCTTGGCGACGCAAGTCTTCTTTATGGTCGTTGGGAATGTCCCAGTAAGCATAAGCCCACTGAGGATCGCGCGGTAACAGAACAATTCGGCTGTCACCGTAACCACCTGGTAAATCTGCCAAGCCTTCATCAACATCAGCTAGAGATCCACCAGTCCGATCTTCTTGACCTAGTTCAAATTTTGCTGCTTCCACGGTTTCCTGTGCCTCCACTGAACGAGATGGGTTAAGCGATGCTTTTTGACGCTGAACTTCTTGAATTGATGCTAGTAACTGAGATTTCCGCATCCGGCTATAACGAGAGATGCTAAATTCGCTGGCAACTTTCCGTAGTTGCCGCAGTGTCATCTCTTCTAGCGGTGGGCGTTCTTTTGCCATAAATTTTGGCCTCCAGTAGTTTGAAAGGTAAATGATTTCCCTGGGTAACAAAATACTTAATAAACTTCTTTTATCCCAGATGAATTTCTTATGCCTGACTCCTGGCTTTGCCCAGTGTGTTTTTTAGTGTTTTGTTAAATAAAGGTCACTTCCTTTCAATTTCTTACTCATGCCAAAATCAGCACTTTGGGATTAAGAGGAGTCACTTGTTATTAAGTTTGTTAAATGAATATTAACTATTAGGCCTGGGTAGGGATCAAGGGGTGTCAACAGGCTTTTTTACTTATTTCACGAACTTATAAGCTATTTTGGGATCAAAATGTTATGGTTTCCTGATATTTATGCTGATTAATAGGAGACTTATATCAAGATTTCCTGACAATAACGTTTCGTAGCAACAAGATTAAATATACTTATATATATAATAACCAGCAAGTAGATATCAAAAAACTTGCCTTAGTGATACAAGCACCTAAAACATTACAGATACAAACAAAAATTGAGATTAATTGACAACAGCTGTCATGCTCTGAATCCGCCAAATACCATCTTGACGAACTAATTCATAGCGCACACGGACATTTTCATCACTTGAATTTCTTCTTTGACCATTGTCGTAGAATTGCGTGATTTCTCTGACGGTAGCTCTGACTAAGGCACGATTAGGATCTCTATCAAATTTATTGACATCTTCGACGCTGACGCTATGGCTATACATCCGATACCTATCTGTGGCTCTCAGTTGCTGGGCAGTAAATCGCCACTGGGACAAAGCAGAACCAGTTAAAATCTCTGCTAAACCCTCAATCTCGTGGTTAGGCCCCAACGCTGAAGCTTTGGTAGATAGCCAAGTTTTAATCACCTCTTCTGCTATTGCTTCTGTCAGCACTCCATCCTGGGACTGTAAAGCACCATTACTTTCCAGTGTGGCCATTAGTGGTTCATTGAGTGAAGTTAAAAATGATTCTGCCTGTAAAGCAGGTGCTGGGAAAAACAGGTTTTTAACTGCACCAAAAATAGTTGAGACTAACAGCCAAAAAACTAATATCCCTGCCATAGAGATAAATACAGTCCACACTAAGCGGTTTTTTCGATCTAATGTACCGACAAAGTTACGCTGTTGGTGGGGACGATGATGCTCTTGATTCAGGTTTTGACTGGGTTTGCGTCGCCTGCGCTTGGTGGTTGGAGTTGTCGGACGGGGTGCAGAGCTTTGATGCTGATTAGCTCTAGCTGTACGCTGCACACCAGACATTTGGCTAGCAGGTGTTTCCGGAGGTATACCAGTATATGGAGGTATGGGAGCAGTATTTTCTCGAAAAGCTGTAAAATTGCCTGCTGCTACTCTGTGGTTTGGGGTTTCTGGTAACTCTGGGTCTAGTATTCTGTGATGATCAGACTCAGGTTGAGTCTTAGCAGTAACATGACTACGATGTTGAGTACGATTAATGACTTTCCATTCATTAGTAGTTTCTGCATCCGTTGGCAAAGCTTCCAGATAAGCTTGGACTTGGGGGTTGGCAAAATAATCTTTTAGGGATGCTTGTTGCCTGGCTAAATCCCGAAAATGGGGAAATACTTCATTTTGTAGCCATTGTTCGGCATAAAGACATAAACCAGGTAGTAAATCTGGTGAATCTTGAGATTTTTCTCGAATAAACGCTAAAGATTCGTATTCTTGGCTTAGTTCTAACACACGAGATGCTTCTTCAGTTTGCCCCAATAACAGCGCACACAGAGACTGTTCTAAATGTACATCTTGCCGTTTAGCTAGCCGGATCAGCATTTGCTTGGCATGACGAATTAAAGCGGGTTGGTGGTGGGTAAACCCCCTGGCAATGGAGGCATAGACAGCTAAATAGGTAGCCACAGCCGAGGGACGTTTACTTTCCGCTTCAAACACTTTGTGTTGTTCAGCAACTGTTAAGTAGTGGCGTAGCTGCTGGATGAATCGGAGAAAGTCATCGATGCTTAATCCTGATTCATCATGACCTGTGCCGTCAATACCACCGCGATCGTCCAAGATACTTTGCAGTAATTCCAGCCCTTGATGACGTTCGACAGTTTTATCTAGAGGTAATGCCAGTAATTCTAAAATCCGGTAGGGACGTAATTTATAAAGGTCAGCCTGAATTTCTGCCTGGACATTGGGAAATAGCCCTTCACGAGCTAACATTTCTTGCCCGGTTTCTAGGGAAATCGCCGCACTTTCGTAATGACCTTGCTGCCATTGCTCACGGCCCAATTCTAAACAAGCGAGGGCAACAGTCAGAATAATATCTGGGCGTTCAGCATTGTGGAGGAGTTCCTCCGTAGCCAAATGAATGCCTTTTTTTGGCACAACACCATTGTCATTTCCCAAATAAGTACGACCTAGTTTCAGCACTAGCTCGTATTCTCCTAGCTCTTGCAAGATCAATAAAGCACCAACTAACTCGTCAGAGGCAATTTCAATGCTGAGATTGTGAGCATGAAATTTACCCTGATTGTTGTTGTAATGATTTTCTAGTGTGACTTTGGCATTACCAGGGCTATCTGCGTCATAGGCATGAGCAAGATATAACTGGTCGTAACTACTACGTTCCTTGGGATCTGATAAAACCACGTAAGCTTCTTCTATAAGTTGTTTACGGGAAGCAATTGCTGCTTGGGAATACTCTCTACGCGGCAATTGTACAGTGCGATCGCTATATGCTTGCCGCAACTGTTCCTCACTTGCCGCTAATGGTAGCCCTAAAATTCGGTAGTAATCAAGCGGAATTCGCACAGCCTACTTCCCCTGCACCGTGATCAACATAATCCACCTAGAGCATTCCAGGCATGTAAAACCGTGCCATAATCATACGGTGAATAATACCGTGCCGGACTTACACTATAAGTGTATATTGCAACAATTAATTTTGTTGCCTCCCCAAATTTGTGTCATATTCTAGTACCAACATTTTGTCTTCGGCTAGGAAGTGCTAATACTTTGTCTTAATTCTTAGTAATTTTCCTGAGAATAAATGTTATCAGTTTTTGAACCTATAAAACTGAACTAGCATAGTTAGTTGTACAAGGCTTGCTTCCACAGCAAAGTATGATTTATTTTGATTTCAACATAGTCAGACTAATTGCACATTCTTATTATGTTATCTGTTAATAGTTAACGAAACTTATAGAATGAATGTGTGATTTCAAAGCTTCATAGCTGATCTGAATATGCAGTTAAAGATGCACTGCCCCAAGTATATATACTGATAACCTTAAAGAAAAAATATAATATCATAAGGGGAAAATTATTACAACCTACAGATATATACTTTAATAGTGAACAGTGTTAGGTAAACACTTATCGCTTCAATACGAAGGCGCAAGACCACCGCAATTGGTGTTTCAATTGCCCAGCATAGGCCGTCACGGCTGATCACTGATAGCTGATAACTGTTTTTAGGATCTAGGGGTGGAATTTCCCGAAATTGTTCATAGATATGCAGAAACCAAGCTATCCTGAGTGATAGCCTATGAACTGAAATGGGGAATAACAAGGTGCTAAAAAAGAAATTGAAAATGAGGCTGAGATAGTCATATATAGGTATGTGAAAAATAGCAAATTCACCCTGTTTTCCCTGAATATTCTTTAAAACAGTTTTTGGTGCATAAATATCCCTGGTTGACTCTAGCAAAACTTCTGTAGAGAAAAAACTTGTTGAGAGAACAACCTATTGAAAATGGTAAATTTCGATTTTAGGACAGGAATACAAAAAAATAATGGTTCAAGAACGCGCATTACCTAAATTTGATACTGCTACCGCCCAGATCACCAAAGAAAAAGGCTTGCTTTTATACGAAGACATGATCTTAGGGCGTTTTTTTGAAGACAAATGCGCCGAAATGTATTACAGAGGCAAAATGTTTGGTTTTGTCCACCTGTATAACGGGCAAGAAGCAGTTTCCACCGGCGTAATTCAAGCCATGCGTCCCGGGGAAGATTTTGTCTCCAGCACTTACCGCGATCACGTTCATGCTTTGAGTGCGGGAGTACCCGCAAGAGAAGTCATGGCAGAACTATTTGGCAAAGCCACCGGTTGCAGTAAAGGGCGGGGTGGTTCGATGCATATGTTTTCTGCCGAACATCGCTTACTCGGTGGTTATGCTTTCGTAGCAGAAGGCATTCCCGTAGCGGCTGGTGCAGCTTTTCAAAGTAAATATCGCCGAGAAGTTTTAGGCGATCGCAATGCTGATCAAGTAACAGCTTGCTTCTTTGGTGATGGTGCGGCTAACAACGGGCAGTTTTTTGAAACCCTGAATATGGCAGCCCTATGGAAATTGCCAATTATCTTCGTCGTCGAAAATAATAAATGGGCAATTGGCATGGCACACGATCGCGCCACATCTGATCCAGAAATTTACAAAAAAGCCAGTGTGTTTAACATGGTAGGCGTAGAAGTAGATGGTATGGATGTATTAGCAGTCCACTCTGTCGCCCAAGAAGCCGTCGCCCGCGCCCGTGCAGGGGAAGGGCCAACCTTAATCGAAGCCCTCACCTACCGCTTCCGTGGTCACTCTTTAGCAGATCCAGACGAACTGCGGAGCAAAGCTGAGAAAGAATTTTGGTTTTCCCGCGATCCCATTAAAAAGCTAGCTGCTTACCTCATAGAGCAGAACTTAGCAGATGAGGCAGAATTAAAAGCGATTGAGAAGAAAATTCAGGCAGTGATTGACGATGCCGTAAAATTCGCTGAAAGCAGCCCTGAACCAGATCCCAGCGAATTGTATCGCTTTATTTTCGCAGAAGACGAGTAGAGGAGGCAGGGGACAAATCAATTCAAAATTCAAAATTCAAAATTCAAAATTCAGGAATTTTTGCCTTTTGACTTTTGAGTTCTTTCTGCCCCATGCCCCATGCCCTATGCCCCATGAGGAATAATCCAGTGTTTAGTATTGCCACTCAACAACAACAGTACAAAACCTATATCCTTTCTGATGAAACAGCCGGTTCTCATCTGGAAGTAGTGCCAGAACGGGGCGGTATTATTACCCGTTGGCAAGTCAAGGGCGAAGAAATTCTCTATCTAGACTCAGAACGCTTTGCTAATCCAGAGTTAAGTGTTAGAGGTGGAAACCCCATTTTGTTTCCTATTTGCGGCAACTTACCCGATAACACCTACAACCTCAACGGTAAGGAGTACACCCTCAAGCAACATGGCTTTGCCCGTGATTTACCGTGGGAAGTAACCGAGCAAACTACTACAGATAAAGCTGCACTCACATTGGTTCTCAACAGCAACGAGCAAACCAAAGCGGTTTATCCCTTTGATTTCCAAATAATTTTCACTTACGAAATCCAAGGAAATACACTCTCAATTCAGCAACAGTACAACAATCTTTCATCTACACCATTGCCATTTTCGGCTGGTTTTCATCCTTACTTCCTCACAGGAGATAAAAATCAGCTAGAGTTTGCCATTCCCTCTCAACAGTATCAAGACCAAAAAACGAAAGAAATTCATCCCTTTAACGGTAATTTTGATTTTAGTCGGGATGAAATTGATTTCGCCTTTGGACAAATTACCAGTCAATCTGCTAGTGTGACAGACCATAGCCGCAAGCTCAAACTCACTCTAGATTCCGACGATATCTTTTCTATGCTGGTTTTCTGGACACTCAAAGGTAAAGAATTTTATTGTCTAGAACCTTGGACTGCACCCCGTAACGCCCTGAATACAGGTGAGAAACTGACTGTCCTTGAACCAGGAGCTAGTTACACAGCATCGGTGAGATTAACGGCAACTTTTTTCTAGTTACCCCTTTACAAATCCCCGGCTCTTAGTGCTATAATTGTGAAGTTGCGAAATGCAACGCGGGTCGCTAACTCAACGGTAGAGTACTCGGCTTTTAACCGATTAGTTCCGGGTTCGAATCCCGGGCGACCCATTCGGGGACTTTCAATTTAAAAAAATATAGTATCACCTTGATGGCAAGGAGGCAGGGAGCAGGGAGCAGGGAAAGACAGTTGTTTTGAAGAAGATAAATTAGATAGTTTATTTTCTGCAAGTCCCTTAATCAGAATTTATAAAGACGTAGCACTGCTACGTCTTTTTGATTAACTTGCTTTGGCATTTAAAGCATATTCCCTGAACCTTTCTAAATCGGCTTGAATGGTTGATTCCACGGCTCGCCCTAAAAATAGGTTATCCATGATTTTGCCGAGTATACCGGGAATAGCGTAAGATACCGTCATTTTGACGATACTACTACTGTGGCGATCGTAAAAGCGGATTGCTCCCTGATTCGGTAAGCCATCCACCGATTCCCACTGAATAATTTGGTTAGGGACAACTTTGAGGATGCGAGATTTCCAACTAAAGTCTAGTCCGCCAGTACTCAGTTTCCAGAGGGAGATGTCTGGATTGTCAGGGGTAATTTTCACTGAATCAATCCATTTCATCCACTTGGGCATTTGCTCTAGGTCAGACCATAAGCCCCAGACTAAATCAATGGGGGCTTCGACTTCAACCTGTACGCTATGTTCTAGCCAATCAGCCATTATTTTTCGATGTTTAGATTTGATGAGGTTAGTCGCTCTATCTCTATTGTTTAATATTTTCGAGAATGACTTTGGCGGCACGTCTGCCAGAAATTGTTGCTCCTTCCATGCTGTCAATGTAGTCTTGCTGAGTATAGCTCCCTGCTAGGAAGAAGTTAGGCACAGGGGTTTTTTGATTTGGACGGTAGACATCCATGCCTGGAGCTTCACGGTATAGGGATTGGGCTAATTTTACGACGCTGTACCAAGTCATATTTAACTCCCGTGATGAGGGGAATAATTCATGGACTTGCTTGAGGACGTGTTGGGCGATCGCTTCGTTACTTTCCTTAATGAATGGATCTCCCGGTGTCAGCACTAGCTGTAACAATGACCCCTGGCCTTGGCGATAATAATCACTAGGGCTAGTCAAAGCCAAATCCGCAAAACAAGAAAAATCAGCGTCAGCCGTATAAAGTAAATTATCTATCCCGGCTGCCTGATTTAGTTGTTTACGTTTTTCTTCATCTTGGAGTTCCGTCACCCAACCATCAAATCGTAACTGTACGGTGGCAACTGGAACTGCTTCTAATTGATAAATATTGTTAAATTCTGACCACTTGCGCCATTCTTGAGGTAGTACGCGCTGAATGCCTGGCACATCGCAAGCACAGAGATAGGCATCAGCCGTAATTAATTCTGTAGTATCCCCTTGGGCAACTACTAAGCCAGTGACACGGGTTTCTCCCTCTACTTCCGCAAACTGAATTTCCCGGACTTGGCGACGAGTGTAAATTTGTGTACCTCTATCTGCTAAATATTTCAGGATGGGTTTGTGGAGGTATTCATCGGGAGAACCTGTCAACATTCGCAGTACAGATGCTTCGGTGCGGACTGCAAAAAATTGGAAGATGGTTAACATACATCTGGCAGAAATATTTTCGCAGTCAATGAATCCCAAAGCATAAGCAATGGGATTCCACATCCTTTTGATACTGCCATTGCTACCGCCATGACTGCGAAACCAATCAGCAAAACTAATTTTATCTAAGTTGCGGATGGTTCTCATCGCTCCTTCAAAGTCTACTAATCCCCGCACGATGGGACTAGTGCCGAGAGCGATCGCATTTTGTAGCTTATCCTGTAATGAGAGTTGAGAAGTCGTAAAAAATGCTTTCAACCCATTAAAAGGCGCACCTGTGAAGAAGCGAAAATCTAAAGCACCAGTGCGTCCCCCCCTGTTGATAAAAGTGTGGGTGTGTTCTTTGAGGCGTAAATTTGATAACGCCCCTACTTTTTCCATGAGATCGAACAGTTGGTAGTAGCACCCGAAAAATACGTGCAGCCCCATTTCAACGTGATTACCATCACTATCAATCCAACTGCCAACTTTACCCCCAACAAACGGACGGGACTCAAAAATCTGGACTTCACAGCCTGCATCAGCTAAATCCACTGCGGTTGCTAGTCCAGCCAATCCCGCACCTACAATTGCAACGCGCATTCCGTCTTTCCTTTTCAGTTTCTTTACAAATTGTAACTGGCTTGGTGTCGGAATTTGCTACTTATCTCTAGCGAGGCTTGATTTTGAGTGAGGGCAAAGTCATGCACCTGATGATCAATATGATTGTATTACCCTGCTGATTATCTGTTATTAGATGCACTTGATCTCAAGCATAGTTTTTCCACTAGACAAATTTTTGTCAAAAATAGTGGATTTAAAACCGCTCTATAGATATTGATTGAGTAGTCAAAAGATTTGTTGTCATCACATCAAAATACTCTCTACTTACTCACTTCTCTGCTGTCATCTGATACAGGTAAACTTCTAATCAGTTCCCGAATTACATCAGTTGCAGGTCTACCTGTCTGTTGACAGTATTTTTCCAGCTTCTCTGCTTCCTGTGCAGCTAAATTCACTGTTATACGTTTAACGGCCCATTTTTTATTAGTCATTATCATGCTATTTGCTGTGTATTAACATCATCAAAAACAACTAAATTGAAGATGAAGACGATAAGATTATCAGAATTTGTGTCGAGAAACAAGTGATACCGACTATAGGCTAAATGTTCCTTTTGTCAAAAATTTCATGGTTTTTCAAGAAAATAGAATCACTGTCTCCTCAAGCGATGAGGATAATAGTACCGACTCACTGTTTAAAGGCATATTGTTAGCCAGAGTAAGCGGAAGTCTGACTATTCAATTGCAACAAAGAAGTTAAGTTAATTAGTTGCCATATTATCTATCTCTCCAGAGTTTTAATTGTCTAAAAGTGAGGATTTTTTAATTTGATAATCCACCATGAATTGCAGTTAATCATCCAAATAAGATGCAATGATTAAATATCTCAACCTGTCTATGATTAGCTGCTGCATACTCCATGAATTTGAGAATAAAACCAATAAATTAGATAACTACTCCATCAGCTTTTTATGTGGTTGTTGTACGGCTATTATAGCGACATTTTTTGTGCTTTATAGAAACTTCATTCAAGGCAAAAATTCGATATTTTTGGTTGTTTACAAGAAAAACATAAAGACAAAATACTAATACTTAAATTTCTAGTTAATCTTATCTATACTTCATAATATATGTAATTTAACAATATAAGTTTTTGTTTGGTTTTTAACTAAATCTTATTTTTTCTAAAAACATAACCATCATCAGTAGTAATTTATGAGTAAAGTAACTCATTATACAT
>JBODRP010000066.1:0-20769 GCA_050633005.1 Trichormus sp.
ACCGAAAGCAAGTATCTGTTTAAGAACCCTCGTCATATCAGTTCCAGGTTTGAGGGTGACTAATACATCCTCTGCTCTACAAGGTACATTTTGGCGATGAGCAATACATATAACATCATAGTTGTTGAAGTTACGTCTAGTAGTGATGAACAGCAAACCATTATCGTAATAGCGTTGAAACCTCACAGAAACAATCCTGCAACGTTCTGAAGGGGGGAATTTCTTAAAATCCTGAACTACCCAACGAATAAAAGTTTCAGGGCCACGTGAAGTCCTTACCTTAGTCACAGGTATATTTCCTTCTTGAGTACAGAAGAATTTGTTACTACCAGCGTAGATTGGTTTAATAACAGCAAATCCTAAAGCCAGAAAGGAAGTGAGCGACGCTACTGCTGGTAATAGTTGAGCCAATAATCTGCTGATCTGCATATATCTAAATACTAAACCGTAGAAATAAGTATACGGCTTATGTGAGTTGAAGGCTGAAACAAGGCAGTATCGTTGATAAAACTAGAGTTTATGATTCAAGCTAAGACTAAAACCTTTGATATACCTTGAGAAGTTCTAATTGATATAAGGCATACCAATTATTTAAATACCCCTCAAAGGTTGAGGGGTAAATGTTTGTAATTACAGGATTCCCAAAGTTAACATGAATACAGTTGTTGACATTAACAGACAATATGCTATAATCATCTGCGTTGGTTTATTGCCACGAAGAATAGCTTTTGAATTAGTAATAATCATGCTGTGGCTGTGGTTGTGGCATGACAAAATTTGACGCATCGTACAAGTAACGACTGGCTTCTTCCTCCAAACGATGAATCAGAAATGGTTCAATAACGTTGCCATTTCGCAGTGCGGCTAGATAGCCATCCAAATACATCCGCATATCATCCGAGCGATACCCGCGATTCCACAATTCGACGAAGGCGTCGGTAATTTTTTGGTAATGGCGGATGGTTTGTGTGTCTTGGAGCATAACTGCTGTATTGATCTCTTTGGAATGAGAATTTTAATTGATTCCGACTAAAAAGTGAAGGGGTCTATCTTCCGCCTCTGCTCTCAAAAGGTTTGATAGATGCTGTTGGTAATGCCTTCAGCAACTACATACAACATAGTTACATCCTATTCCAGAAAAAATCAATCAGATTATCCAATCAGGTATTTTTATAGTTTTTTTGGATAATAGCTGGGCTGGAAAGTAATGAGTTATGTTACTAGTAGCAGGGCGTTTGGCCGATAGTGACTTAGACATACATTGTCCTTGTTTCGGTGGAGTTTCGTTATAAGTATTGGGCTAGTATAGATGATTGTAAGTATGTGTTTGTCTCGAAAAAATTGAAGTGGAGGAGATGATTATTAGCTTGCTGTGTAGATAATTTTTAGTTTCTTAGGATGCTTTTTTAGTCGTAAATAGCAAATAGGATACTAAACAGAAAAATTTTTAATAATCATAACAAAAATTTAATAAAATTACTAATTTATCTCTGGAATATCCAGAAAATAAACATTTGGCCAATTTTTTTATTCAGGAATTATAAAGGAAATTACTAATGAAGTAACAAAGACTACAAAACCTAGAGCATGGGCTTGTTACTTTGAAATTCATCAGACGCTAAGGGGTCTTGCCGCCGTGGGTTCGGTTTGTATTGAAATCGTTGAGGGGAATCCCCATCTGAGGTCGTTGCTTGGTTGGCACTTGCAACAATTGGAATATAGAGTTCATCAAGCCGCTAGCATTTATCAAGCTAGGGAAGCTTTTTTAAGCCAGCAACCAACCTTGGTTATCCTAGATGCAGATTTGCCAGATGGAGATGGAATTGAGTTTTGTCGGTGGTTGCATCGTCAGCAACAGCCGCTTATCTTGATGCTATCTGCTCGTAGCAATGAAGCTGATGTAGTCGCAGGCTTGAAGGCTGGAGCTGATGATTACTTGAGTAAACCTTTTGGAATGCAAGAGTTTCTGGCTAGGGTAGAAGCCTTAATTCGTCGTAAGCGCACACCAACTGCACCTGCTTACCTAGATTATGGTACTTTGCAAATTGACTTAGTACAGCGTCGTGTCCGATTCCAAGGGGAGTTTATTGACCTCACGCCCCAGGAATTTAGTTTGCTGTACGTGTTAGCACAAGCTGGTGGAGTACCTTTGAGTCGCTCTGAGTTGCTGCGTCGCGCTTGGCCTGATGCTATTGACAACCCGCGTACCATTGATACTCATGTCTTATCGCTACGCAAAAAAGTTGAACTTGATCCCCGTCAACCGAGTTTGATTCAAACTATTCGGAATGTGGGATACAGATTTAACATGGAAATTTTGAATGCTAATCTTCCTCAAACCCAAACTAAATTACCAAAGGAGAGATTTAGTAATCAACGCTCAACACTGACTGGACAAAGATCATAGGTTTCACAATTTCCAGATCATGAAAATTGTCAATTTCAGTGGGGTATTAGCTCCATTCTTCACTGATTTGAGCTTCAGCACACAGTAAATTTTCTCGTAAATTAACCCAGTCGATATGAGAGGCTGTTTGATCAGATAACAAACTTCCTTGCTGGAGATTTAACAACCGGGTGCAAAATATCTGGGTTAAATCTAATTGATTGTTAACCATCAAAATTGTTGTTTGATGAGTTTGATTGAGTTTAATTAAAACTTGCATTAGATGGGTAGCTTTGCCAATATCCAAACTGGAAGTTGGTTCATCTAGCAGCAAAATTGGCGGTTGGATGACTAAAGCACGCGCAACTGCTACTAGCTGTCGTTGTCCAACCGAAAGTTGTAGTTCAGTGCGTCCTAACCAATCATTGGGAATTTGCAGTTCTTCTACCCAATGATTTATTCGTTGCTGAATTATCTGTTTAGGTAATTTTCGTAAAACTAAAGGATAAGCCAAGGCTTGCTGGACTGTCATCCCTAAGAGCCTTGGCTCTTGTAATACCAGTGTCACCATCTGGCGCAAGTTGATAACCGGAATTTGGCGATAATCTTGATTATCTAGATAAATCTTGCCGCTAGCAGGTTCACTCAAACGGTTAATCAGACGTAACAGTGAAGTTTTACCAGCACCAGAAGAACCGACAATTGCTAAACGTTCTCCAGGGGAAACCCCAAAGGAAATATCCCGCAATATCGGGTATCCCTGAACCTGAGTTTTCAGTTTAGCAAACAGATTAACTTGTTCTAGCCGTAGTTGGTGCATTAGGGATTTAGGGGTATAGGGGTGTAAGGGTGTAAGGGTGTAAGGGTGTAGACGAAACAAATTCTACCTTGTCTACCTTGTCTACCTTGTCTCCCCCAGTCCCCAGTCCCTTAACCCCATTCCCTCAACCCTTCTTTAGCTAGCTAAGGCTGTGGTGATAGTCCAGCCATCAATTAACAATAACAGGACTGTACATCCTAATAAAATCAGATACATCCACGGTTGCGCTAAAGGGCGAACATCTGTGGTGTCTATACCTGTTTTAGCTTGCACTATATTAACTAAACGGGCAAATCCTGCTACTCGCATTGGGAGTAGATAAGCTTTGCCATCTTGACTGAGAAAATAATAAACTAACCCACCTTGACCAGTAGAACGGGGTTTAAGCTGTTTAATCTCTGACCAAGGTAAAGACCAACCTTTACGCCAGAAGTGAGAAACCCAAGCTGGATAAGTTACTTGAATGGTTTGTTCGTCTACAATTACTCTTTCTGTTAACACCGCATACAAGCCAACAAAGCCAAGACAAATTCCTACCCACAACAAAGCGGGAGGGGTAGGCGCATCTGTCGCTTTGGCTAAAAAGGGTAAGGGTAAAGTGAGTGCGAGATAAAGACTCAACAGCGTAATCCGAATTAGGGGAGATAAACGGAAAATAGACGCTGAAGTATTAGCTGAATTTGCTGTCACGGTTCAATCATCAATACATGGGGTTTTGATTTTAGTCTAACTGCTATTGGGGATGGGGCATGGGGCGTATCAATTCAAAATTCAAAATTCAAAATTCAAAATTCAAGAGTTTTTCTGCCTCTGCTCCCCTGCTCCCCTGCTCCCTTGTCTACCTTGTCCCTTAACCCTATTCCCCAGTACCCAGTCCCCAGTCCCCATTCCCTAATTTACGGTAAATATTTCTGTACTACACTCCAACCTGTGAGTGATACCCAGGTAAAACCGAAAAATAAAATAATATTCACAGTAATATGTAAAGTCCTAGCCCAAGGTCTTTGCCTATCAATTTGTGTGGCACTAAAAGCTGATATTAAAACTAATCCTACTACTGCTAATCCAGCCCACAGATGTGAAGAGTGTCCCAATGAACCGAAGTGACCTAAAGTACCGACTATACCAATAGCCAACAATAACAGCACTAAACTAACCATGCTGATGCCCATTGTATAGTGGAGCGATCGCCACGACCCCATCACACCCCAATTACGCAACCAGAAATCACCCACATCCTGATGATTTCTCACACGCCACATCCAAAAGCCTGTTACAGCCAATAACAAATAAGCCAGTATCGATAATCCCATCGACCAAGCCGCGATTTTCCACAACCAGAGAAAAGAAGGTAGGTGCATAAGGGGGCAATGGGGTTAAGGGAACGGGGTTAAGGGAATGGGGTTAAGGGAACGGGGAACGGGGAACGGGGAATAGGGTTAAGGGACAAGGTATATTTTATCCCAATGCCCAATGCCCAATGCCCAATGCCCAATGCCCAAAAATAAAAAGGCTGCTGAATTGAGCAACCTTTAGAGATTTAAATTTATTTTTTATCAATTGATGCTTAACCGGAAACTGTTAAAGGTTTTGTTGTATCACTAGCTTTTGTATTATTTGACTGAACAAATGCCTTTGTACTAATAGGGTCTGCACCGACTGAGTTAGTATCTAATTCACTACTGCTATGCTCGATAATTGCCAGGCGATCGCATGGAATTGTATCCGATAAAATCGCACTTGCCATCATCCCTGTATGAATCTCCATTTGAGCCTCTAGAGGAGCTTCAAACACGAGGCGTTGTCCAGGAAACACAACCCTTTCAAAGTACCAATTGGGAATATTGGAGATGCGAGCCACCTGGATTTTGCTCGTGGCATTAACGTAGCAGCAGAGAACTTTCCCCAATTGCTCAGGTGGTAGAGGATCTAATATTTGAGCCATAACTGCCGAGGAGCTTTACGCCACAATTTTACATTACACCAGCAAAGTTAACACTTGCTGATCCCTATATGTTGTAACTCCGACTACCAACTGAAATTTTCTACGTTATTTCTATCTAAAGTTATGTTCAAGTTATGAATTTTTAATAAAAAAAATTGTCAGCCCAAATAATTTTACACTATAAAGGAATTTTTTTTTATTTTTCCCTAGATTAATTAGCTTATTGCATTGAATATCATCGATGTTACCTATAGTTAATTACTTAACTAGCTCTGATTTAATTTCTGCTCAATGAGTATTTTGTGTTTCATCTATCCTCAGACATAGCCCCAGGGATCATCGATGAATGATGGAAGGTCTGTATAGCTCAAGTCTATGCACTACTTTTCATTCTTAATGGTAAAATCACAGGCTTTTGCAGCTAATTTCTGATGAACTCAATGTTATGGTAAAGATATATGAAAATTTCCTTCATAAAACCTTACTCATACTGCTCGATCTTAAGCAAAT
This sequence comes from Trichormus sp., assembly GCA_050633005.1. Lineage (GTDB taxonomy): Bacteria > Cyanobacteriota > Cyanobacteriia > Cyanobacteriales > Nostocaceae > Trichormus. The sequence goes on from JBODRP010000066.1 coordinate 5,662, forward strand.
CTAAATACCAACAATTTGCTTAAATGTCAAGTATGATTGCCAATAAAGTGCTAAATCAAGTAGCACATGAGAAATTGATACGTTCTTGGACTTTCCCCAAAAAACCGCAAGATGATGGAAAATCGTATTCTTTACGTTCGCCTTCCTTGTAACCCTATTTTCCCCATAGGGGTTGTTTATCTGAGTGATCATGTTCACAAGGTTTTTCCCAACATCGAACAACGCATTTTTGATTTGGGAACTGTTCCACCTTTAGACTATGCTTCAGCCTTAGATCGTTGTATTGATGAATTTCAGCCAACGTTACTCGTATTTTCCTGGCGCGATATTCAAATTTATGCGCCAGTCGGGGGACGTGGTGGCAACCCACTACAAAACGCCTTTGAGTTCTACTACGCGAAAAATCCCTTCATTAAATTGCGTGGGGCTTTGGGTGGTTTGCGGATTTTCATTGCTTACTATGTAGAGTTATGGCGTAATCTGGGATTAATTAAACGGGGTTTAAAACGAGCCAAGCAGTATCATCAATCAGCCCGTGCAGTTGTGGGTGGTGGTGCAGTCAGCGTATTTTACGAACAGTTGGGTAAAAGCCTACCCCCAGGAACAATTATTTCTGTCGGTGAAGGGGAAACTTTACTAGAAAAATTTCTGAGTGGTAGAGAGTTCCGAGATGAGCGTTGTTATGTAGTGGGAGAAGCAAAACCCCGACAAAAGCTAATTCACGAACAACCTACCCCCCTAGAAAAAACCGCCTGTAACTATGACTATATAGAAACGATTTGGGCAGAGTTTAATTATTACCTACAAGAACAAGACTTTTATATTGGTGTACAAACTAAACGCGGTTGTCCTCACAACTGCTGTTATTGTGTGTATACCGTTGTAGAAGGTAAACAGGTAAGAATTAACCCCGCCGATGAAGTGGTGGCGGAAATACGCCAACTATATAATCGTGGTGTGCGTAACTTCTGGTTTACCGATGCCCAGTTTATCCCAGCACGGCGATTTATTGACGATGCTATAGAACTCTTGCAGAAAATCGTTGATTCTGGGATGACGGATATTCATTGGGCAGCATACATCAGAGCCGACAACCTCACACCAGAGTTGTGTGAGTTGATGGCAAAGACAGGCATGAATTATTTTGAAATCGGAATTACTAGCGGTTCTCAAGAACTCGTGCGAAAAATGCGGATGGGTTACAATTTGCGAACCGTGCTGCAAAACTGTCGTGACTTAAAAGCAGCTGGTTTTAACGATTTAGTCTCTGTGAACTATTCCTTTAACGTCATTGACGAACGCCCTGAAACCATTCGCCAAACCATTGCCTACCACCGGGAACTAGAAAAGATTTTTGGTGCAGATAAAGTTGAGCCAGCTATCTTCTTTATTGGTTTGCAACCCCATACCCATTTAGAAGAATATGCCTTTAAAGAAGGGATTCTCAAACCAGGGTATAATCCTATGAGTTTGATGCCCTGGACAGCCAAAAAACTGCTATGGAATCCCGAACCCCTGGGTTCATTCTTTGGTGAAGTGTGCTTGCAAGCCTGGCAACAAAACCCCAACGATTTCGGTAGAGAAGTCATGAAAATCTTAGAAGAAAGGTTGGGTTGTGCCGATTTAGAAGAGGCTCTGTCTGCACCAATTGAAACGAAACAGAAACAGTTAGCTAGCGTATCTTGAAAAATGGGCATTGGGGATTGGGCATTGGGGAGGCAGTGCGATGGGCGGGTTTCCCGACTTGTAGCAACTGCCGTCATTGGGCATTGGGCATTGCGGTAAATATTTCTACCTTGTCTACCTTGTCTACCTACCCCTGCCCCCTGCTCCCCTGCCCCCTACCCCCCTGCCTCCTACCCCTGCCCCCTGCTTATGTTAGAAGGTTCAATTCTACAACTGCTAGAAATAGCCCATCGCCCAACTACCAGGCCGATTCACTTCGGGGTGTATTATAAAAATACGCTGGTGGCTCTATGCCATGCGCTGGAAGACCATATATTAAGCGATGACAGCACACCTTTAGTAATTACTGCCTTTCAACGGGGTAAGTGGTATTTACAAGAGGCAGAAAGATATGCAGACATTGCCAAAAACAGCCGTCAAATTGTGATCATGGCTGCACCAGAAACAGGGTTTGAGGAACACCCGACTAGCCAACTCTCAAATGTAGACTTGGTGGGATTAGATGCAAATGATCCGGTAGCTCAAGAATGGCACTTAATTATTTTATCGCCCAAATACACAGTAATGGTACTTTGTCAAGAGTTATCAACTGCTGATTATGGTGATAAAGGATTACCTGCTACGGATTTAGAGCGCAAATTTTATGGGTTGTGGACATTTGAGCCAACATTGGTAAGAGAAACCGCAGAATTAGCGATCGCTCACATTCAAAAGTACCATCCAGAGTTAGCACAAAAATTACTGGCACATCTACAAGCAATTCCCCCAGCTATCATTAATCCAGAAGACTTGAGTAAAGTGGTTTCGCTAGTTGTAGATTACCTGCAAACTGGACAAGAACAACTATCGATTCCGACAGCATTACGTCAGCAAGCCTTAGATAACAACCTGCTATCTAACGAAGTGCAAGCATTTTTGCGGATGGCGCAACTGATGGATTTAGGCGATATTAACAATCCTATGGCTGCTACGGAAGTAAGTGCGATCGCTGAAACAATGGCACAACTTTTGGATCTGCCTGCATGGCAAATCAAAAGATTAAAACTAGCAGCATTATTACATCGCATAGATCCACTCCGCACCACACAAAGCGTTCTCACTCCTACGACAACACAAAAGCCAGAAACAGCCCCTAGTTGTCCCCTAGTACCAGGCGCGCAAGTCTTACGCAAAATGCCCAGATTAAGGGCAATAGCCCAAATTATCACCCACCAAACCGAACATTGGGATGGTACAGGAGAACCAGCCGGATTAGTTGGTGATGCTATTCCCCTAGAGTCAAGAATTTTGGCATTAGTTGCAGACTTTCAGGGGCGAGTTAATCAAAGAAAATCTTCCCAGCAGCCACGGGAAGAAATATTTGCTCAAGCCTTAGCAGAATGTAGACAACAATCCCACCGTTTTGACCCTAAACTATTAGATGCACTCACTTTGTTAGTCATGGGCTTACAACAGGGGCTAGACTTACCCCTGATGACACCCAAAGTCAGCACAGGTATGTGGCTGCTTGATTCCCGATGGGATAGCCAAAGCAAGACTAGTCAAGAAATTCGTAGTTAGCCCCAATGAATATTGAAGCTATTAGACAAGGACAACTCAAACATCTTCCAGGGGTAAATTTAGAAGATGAGGAACTCTCTCAGCTAGATTTAAGCCGGATTAATTTGGCAGGTGCTACCCTTGTTGGTACTAATTTTGCAGCGTCTAAGCTTGAAGGTGGACATTTAGAAGGCGCAAATTTGATGGGTGCTAACCTCCAAGGTACAGACTTACGCGCTAACCTTATGGGTGCTAACCTCATGCAAGCAGATTTCACTGGTGCGGATTTAAGAGGCAGCAACTTGCGGGGTGCTAGCTTGATGGGGGCAAGACTTAGTGATGTTTCCTTAGCTGGTGCTTTCTTAAGTGGCGCAAATTTGATGAATGTTGACTTGCAAGGCGTTGATTTACGCGGTGCTGATTTGCGTGGTGCTAACCTCACAGGTGCTAATCTTAAAGGTGCAGATTTAAGCCGTGCTGACTTACAAGGGGCTAATTTAAGTGAAGCCAATTTAGAAGAAGCCGACTTACGCGGAGCTAATTTAGCTGGGGCGAATTTTACGGGTGCTAACTTGTTATGTGCTGAGTTGGAAGGCGCGAATTTCAATGGCGTGAATTTAGAGAAAGCTTGTTTAGTCGGTACTTTAATGGAGAAAGTTTCATAAAACTTTGAGAACAGCACCCTCATTTTTTACCCTTGCTACACTTGGATTATAGGTAAAGTAGGTAAAAATCTGTGACTCTACAGGAAGTTATTGATTTAGCAAAGCAACTCTCTACAGTGGACAAAGTACGCTTAATTCAGCAAATAGTGCCTGACATAGAACGAGAGTTAATTGATGAAATTCCTACTCCACGTCAATCATTATGGGGTTTGTGTGCGGATTTGGGAAAAGCACCTTCCGCAGATGAAATTGATGCAGCTCGTGTTGAGGAATGGGCAACCTTTGTACGGGAGGATATTTGATGCTACGTGCTGTAGCCGACACCCATACAGTCATTTGGTATATTTTTAGCGATTTGCGACTTTCTACAATAGCAAAAGATACGATTGAGCAAATAGCAGCTGATGGTCATCAAGTAGGATTTTCCTCGATTACACTAGCTGAAATTGTGTATTTGAGCGAAAAAGGGCGGATTTCTCCCCTGACACTTGAACGTCTGTTAGCAGCTGTTGATTCCAACAATGCTGTATTAGCTGAAGTTCCCTTTGAGCGTGATATTGCCCAAGCTTTGCGGTTAATAAATCGGGCGCAAATCCCAGATTTACCGGATCGCATTATTGCTGCCACAGCTTTATATTTACAAGTACCTGTGATTAGTAGAGATAGTAAAATACAACTATCTAACGTCAATACTATTTGGTAAAGTTGAATCCAGCTTACTTGATACAAAACTAGCTTCAAAAACAATTTCAACTACTTCTTAAAAAAACTACAAATCATCTCACCCGGACTATTCTCAGTGAATTGAATTACAGTCCTATCTTTTTGTAGTTTAAACCTACCTCGACAATTGTAAGTTTCCACAGGTGTTTTCACTCCATCAACACTCACAGCCGCCTGATATTCCCAATATTTTTTCGCACTACGTTTGATGCTGAGAATACAAATTTGATGCCCTTCATAGTTGCGGCAGACTTTAGCCCAAGCTGGATCAGCCCAAGAGCAAGATACTATTAATATTACTAAAATAATACTGTATTTGATCATAATTAACCTTTCACACTTCGCCGCCACATCCCAATAGCCAAGATACTCATAAAAAATACCCCCATTAATCCTTGCAACGGATTATTATTTACTCCCGTTACCCAGTCAGGCACTTGTCCCGAATATTTAATTATCCCTCCCACATTAATAATGTAGTAACCCCAAACCAAACCCCCATGTAAACCTATTGGTAAGCCCAAGCGTCCCCGTCGCCAACGCTTTCCCCATACCTGAGTTAACCCCAACAATACTAAAGCTGGAAACTGTGGCAGTGTTTGAATAATTGCTGCCAATGGCCTGATGAAATGTAAAACTGCAAAAGTGAGTGCATTAATCCATAATGCTAGATTCTGATTGTAATCTCGTTGCAACTCATCTAATAACCAACCACGAAATAATAATTCTTCTGCAAACCCTACACCTAAACCAACAAGCAAACCTTCTAAAATTAGCTGAAGAAGAAATATTTTAGGTTGTTGCCATACTAGCCAACCGAAAATACTTTGTAGCCCAAATAAGATAAAAATATTAATTATTCCTAACACTAAGCCGCAAAGTAGTTCTACACCATTACGCCGTGTGAATTGCAAGCCATAAGAACTTAGTATTCTTGGCTGTTGATAGACTTTATTACCCCATAATCTCAACAGGAAAATAAACTCTACATATAGCACCACCATTGTCAAGATGCTTTCTAAGTTAGAATCATCTACTAATAAATAAATTGGTGCAGCTATGGGTATCCACAGCAACAATAACGCCAAAATAAAACAACCCAGCCGTATAGGGGCAGGGCGTTGAGCTAAATTGAACAAATTAATTTTCATATCTAGTTGAGTTTAAAGTCACCAGTCTATCATTCCAGTTGACTATTGACTCAAAACTTATTCTTCTGGTTCTATGGTGCTGCTGAGTCCGTGACTTTTGAGAGTTTCACAATAAAACTCAGCGTGTTCTTGCGCGCAGGTAATTACTAAAGCTAGCCCATTGGTGTGGGCTTCCATCATGATACTAACAGCCTGGGGCTGGGTCAGACTTGGTACTGTAGTTAGTAACACTTGTACCACGTACTCCATAGGGTTGTAGTCGTCATTATGGAGCAAAACGCGATACCGAGGCGCAAGCTTGCGGGATGTAGAACGCTTCTCAATGGTTTCGACTGACACAACTTTTGCTCTTTTTATTGCTGATTTACTACAACAGGGTTCTGTACTAGCGATCGCTTCACAGTTTTTCACCTATTTTATAGCATTTTAAGTGACATACTCCCACACTGATGCAAGCATACAGTGTGGGCTTCTCATCCAATCCGGCTATTGCTTAGGAGGCGATGAGCTTTGTTTAGAGTCCACGAGATGCCCCTCCGCAGACTATGCAATTTCTTATCTTGTACCCTACAAATTTCACTGCCCTGGATGAGATGCTGGCTTATTCGCACTATCGGACAAACCCGGAGGTGATTTGTATTAATCAAGATGTGCCTACTTGCTTTTATGCTGTGCAACGGAGTCGCTTACCAATGATCGCAGTGCCACTGGGCAGAGGCTTATCAGACACCAATACGGGTGAAGTTAACCAGACCTATTCTACCAAATTTATGAAATATTTTGTACTCGCACAAGGGAAGCAAGCTACGTTTCCTCCATGTTCTGCTCCCTGTTCTTCCTGCGGAAGAATTTGGTCACAGAACTGTCGTCAACTCACGCGCAATTCATGAGGACACTTGCGTGGGCGGGTTTCCCGACTTGAGCAAAGTGTCCGTCTCAGCACTTCCGCTTCTCTACGAGACGCTGCGCGAACGCACCAATTGTGAGGCTTCTTGCTGTTCAAGCTAAAACTTCATGACAGGTAAAAATTTTGCTAGCAACACTCACAAGATACCAGAGAGCAAAATCCCCTCCCACTCTTAAAATAAAAATAGCAGAAACCGCGAACTGACCCGTGCGGCTACCCTAATTAAGTGATGATAGACATGAGTCTCGACTTTCAACCAGGACAAATTGTGTCTTTAGAGCATGGCGACAGAAATCTGTATGCAGAAGTGATACAAGTTGTGCTTTCCCGTCATCTTTGTTGGGTACGCCCATTCTTGCTAGTCACTCATACCCCAGAACTGCCCATAATTACCGATCTTAGAGATGGTTCTGACTTGCTTTGGCCTATTGAGTTATTTCGGCCAGCCCTAGATACAGAAATAATAGCTTTCTTAGGTCAACTTTTAGCCAAAGAACCAAAATCAGAAATAGACACCCTAGCCAAACAGCAACTTCATCAGTTTATTCAGCAACTTTGGCAAGCTTATCAAGAGAAAGTAGGGAGTAGGGAGTAGGGAGTAGGGAGCAGGGAGTAGTAGGGAGCAGGGAGCAGGGAGCAGGGAGCAGGGGGAGTAACACTCTTCAATTTTGAATTTTGAATTTTGAATTGATTAGCCCCATTCCCTAAACATACCTAATTCCCGCATCCTGCATCCGTTCTATTCCCTCTTGTAACCGTTCGTCAGGAATAGTCAGGGCAATTCTGATGTAACCTTCTCCTGATGCACCGTAGCCATTACCTGGGGGGACTAAGATACCGCATTTATCTAGTAGGAGGTTAGCAAATTCGTTGGAAGAATATCCTGAAGGGACTTGCACCCAAACGTAAAGTGTGGCTTTTGGTGGCTCAATTGGCCAGCCTAATGACTGTAATCCTTTAACAATTATGTCACGGCGGTTTTGATACACTGACATCAAGCTTTGTAATTCAGCTTCATCAGTATTGTAAGCTGCGATCGCTGCCTGTTGAATAGCTTTAAATACTCCAGAATCTACGTTGGTTTTCACTTGGCTCAACGCTTTAATCCCAACGGCATTACCTACTACAAACCCAATCCGCCACCCTGTCATATTGTAAGACTTAGACAAGCTGTGGAACTCAATTGCAACATCCTTAGCCCCTGGAATTTGCAATACACTCGGCGGTTTGTAGCCATCATAAGCCATTTCAGAATAGGCATGATCATGACACAGCAAAATCTCGTACTGCCGACAAAACGCCACTAATTCCTCAAAAAATTCTAGAGTCGCTAAAGCCCCAGTGGGATTATTTGGGTAATTAATCCATAACAATTTGGCTTTGTGGGCTACAGCTTCAGGTATGAGGTTAAGATCAGGTAAAAACTTATTTTCAGCCTTCAGAGGCATGGTAAACGGCTCGCCCCCAGCAAAAATTGTTGCCGTTCGGTACACAGGATAACCAGGATCGGGTATCAATACATAATCTCCCGCTTCCACGAAGGCTAAAAAAGTATTATGTATGGCTTCCTTTGAACCAATAGAAGATATCACCTCTGTATTTGGGTTTAGTCCCTTAACCCCAAACCGTCGTTCCATCCACTCAACTGCTGCCTTCCGAAAGGCTGGCATACCATCGTAAGGTGGATAATTATGATTACTCCCTTCATCAATTGCTGCGTGCATTGCTTGGAGAATATGAGCAGGAGTCGGCTTATCAGGATCACCCACTGCCATATTAATGATGTCAACTCCTTGAGTGACAAGTTCTTCCCGTTTCCGGTTAATCTCAGCAAATAGATAAGGAGGAATTTTTTGTAAACGTTTAGCAGGCTGCATGACAACTTTTTACTAATGCACAAGTGGAGGCTCATTAGCACAGTTTACGCCACACTAGGTAAATAAATAGTAAATATCGTGCAGAAGTACCAGCTGTTTTTTCGATGATTTTCGCAAATTCAATTTTTGAGAGAAAAATCCCGCAGAAATCAACAAATTTAGTATCCCAGACTAGAAACTAGCTGAATACGTCCAGCATCCATCTCTGCCATCAATAATTCTAAAGCTTCGTAATCTACATCAGATATATAACCCTGTTGAGTTAATTCTGAGTTGATTTCGTTTTCTATCTCTGGAGTGAGTTTTTTAATATCAAGAGCTTTTTCTACTAACTGACGAATTACGTATTTAGTTCTCATAGGTAACGAACCCGCTATACGGTGATACTAAATTATCCAAGATGAAGTTCAGTATAAAATGTGATCGTTATACTATTATACTAGTGACTTAGATCACAGTTAAACTAAGTAGATAGTTCCTGATTAAACTTAACAATTGTCATCAAAATTGTGAGCAGCAAATGCACGTAAACCCTTGCCAAATCAAGGCTCACTTGGCAGGATTTCTAAAAATTGGCATGAGTTTTCAGCAGAATTATGGATGACGTTTTTGCTGTCTTCTGCCTTGTGGTAGTCTATGTTGATTTTTTTGTGAACTTTCCAGAAAAAAAGTATATACGAATACAGTTAACCCCGAAATTATGACAATCTTTAAACAGACACAGAAAAAAAATAAAGATTCAGCAAAGAGATTTAAGACATCTGGTCGATGTTCAAGCAAACAGTTTATGTTCAAATAAATTCAAGCTTAGTGGTTAAATAACTCTGATGAGGATGGCTATATGCAAGCAGTATTAAACAGTCCAAAAATTGCAGTTATTCGTCCTCAGGGCTACCTGAATGCGACCAATGCCTTAGAATTTGAGCGTGAATTATCCACAACTTTGGCTCAAGATGATGTTACTAGTTTGTTAGTAGACCTAGCCGCAGTAGAGTCTGTTGATAGTTCTGGACTTATGTCCCTAGTATCTGCACTCAAATTAGCTCAGAAGTTAGGCAAAGGTTTCCAGCTTGATTCCGTATCCCCTGCCATTAAAATCATTTTAGAGTTGACCCAACTTGATCAGGTTTTTGCAATAATCTGATACCAAATTACCTCTAATGTGAATTAAAATCTGGTGAATACCCAGATATTTGTAGGGGCGGGTTCACCCAGTGCAAGAGTTGATCGTTTATGATGTTTGTTAACCCGCCCCTAACTAGTTTAATGCCCCCACCCATAGGCTATTTGTGTAAAAGAGTTATAACTTACGACCAGAAAAGCCAACCAAAGAGCTAATCAATGCTAATGTTGGAGGAAAGAAGTAGCTGTAATTCAAGTAGCTCAAAGTTGGCAAAGTGGCTATTGCATTTGAACAATTAATCACATCGGATATCTTAAAGCCAGCCCGTTACTTGGGTAACGAACAACTGGCGGTACACAAACCTTGGGATAAAGCAGTCATCCGTTGGGTGTTGACTTATCCCGAAGTGTACGAAGTAGGTGCATCCAATTTAGGGCATATCATTCTTTATAATATTTTGAATGCCCAACCTCGGCAGTTATGCGATCGCGCCTACCTACCAGGTACAGACTTAGCAGCTAAACTCAGGGAAACACACACTCCCCTGTTTGCCGTTGAGTCGAAGCGAGAACTACAACAATTCGATATTTTAGGTTTTAGCCTCAGTTATGAACTAGGCGCAACCAACATTTTAGAAATGTTGGATTTAGCAGGAATACCCCTGACATGGCAAGAAAGATTAGAAGGTAATCATCCGCTCATCTTCGCCGGTGGACAAACAGCAACATCTAACCCTGAACCCTACGCCGACTTTTTTGACTTTTTCGCCTTGGGAGATGGGGAAGAACTTTTACCAGAAATTGGCTTAGTCTTAGAAGAAGGTAAACAAGCCAAATTAAGTCGGGAAAACTTACTCCTAGACTTAGCACAAATTCCTGGGGTGTATGTACCACAGTTTTATACCCCAAGATCAGATGGCTCAGTAAAACCACTCAGAGCAGATGTCCCAGAACGCATACTGCGGCGAGTAGCTACCCCAATTCCCGCCTATTCTATTGGACTAGTTCCCTACGTAGAAACCGTACACGATCGCCTGACAATAGAAATTAGACGCGGTTGCACCCGTGGCTGTCGCTTCTGTCAACCAGGGATGTTGACTCGACCAGCCAGAGATGTCGAACCAGAACAAGTAGTAGAAGCCATTGAACAGGGCATGAGAGCGACTGGTTATAATGAATTTTCGCTCCTGTCTTTGAGTTGTTCTGATTATTTAGCCCTACCAGCCGTAGGGATGGAAATCAAAAATAGATTAAGAAATGAAAATATTTCCCTGTCACTCCCCAGCCAACGTGTAGATAGGTTTGATGAAAACATCGCTAATATTCTTGGTGGCACACGCCAAGGCGGCTTAACCTTTGCCCCCGAAGCTGGCACACAAAGAATGCGAGATATCGTCAATAAGGGTTTAACCAACGAAGAACTATTACGAGGTGTGAAAACAGCCTGGGAACAAGGTTGGGATAAGATTAAGTTATATTTTATGATCGGCTTACCAGGGGAGACAGATGCCGACGTTTTGGGGATAGCAGAAACAGTCAGTTGGTTACAAAGAGAATGTCGGGGTAAAGGCAGAAGACCACTCAACTTCAACCTGACAATTTCTAATTTCACCCCCAAACCCCATACACCATTTCAATGGCACTCAGTTTCCACAAGTGAATTTCAGCGCAAGCAAGAGCTATTGCGGCAAGCCTTCCGGCGTATTCGGGGCGTGAAAGTCAATTTTACCGATGTCCGCATTTCCGCAATGGAAGACTTCATTGGTCGAGGCGATCGCTCTTTGGGTAAAGTATTACGCCGTGCCTGGGAATTAGGCGCAGGCATGGATTCCTGGTATGATAACCTAGATAAAGCTTTCGCCGCCTGGGCAGAGGCAATCAACGAAGCTGGTTTAGATTGGAAATATCGCCAAGTCGAAAACGGAGAATGGAATCTGTTTGCGACACACCAGGAGGGTGGAGGAGACAAGGTAGACAAGGTAGAATTACCGCCCAATCCCCAATCCCTAGTCCCCAGTCCCCAATCCCCATTACCCCTTATCCCCAGAGGGGGCGCCGAGTTCCCCAATCCCCAGTCCCTCGAAGCCCTACTCCCCTGGGATCATATAGATACAGGGATTGACAAAAAGTGGCTGATTGAGGACTTACAACGCGCTCTAGAAGCCGCAGTTGTCCCCGACTGTTCTTTTGAAGGCTGTTCTCACTGTGGTGTCTGTGGCACAGATTTTGGTCATAATATCGTCATCGAGCCACCTGCCATCCCCCAATTTGCTGGCGATTTTGTCCCGAACATCACTAAAACCCAACGCTTACGGGTTTGGTTTGGTAAGCAAGGTAATATGGCCTTGGTAAGTCACCTAGATTTGATGCGGTTGTTTGACCGAGTGATACGGCGGGCTAGTTTACCAGTAGCCTACAGTAACGGCTTTCATCCCAGCCCCAGAATTGCTGTAGCCAGTGCTTTAGCTTTAGGGGCTACTAGTAGCGGTGAGATTGTCGATTTTGAGTTAACTCAACCTGTTGACGTGGAAACATTTCAGCAAAGATTAACTCAAGAACTGCCCCCAGATATTCCTGTGTATCGTGTGGCAGAAGTAGACTTAAAAGCTCCAGCCGCAAATAACTTACTAGAAAAAGCCGAGTATTTGATTACTATTGCCGCCTCTAGTGAAGTCACATTAGCACAGTGGCAAGACTGGATAGCAGCAATTCAGGCGCAAGCAGAAATTATCTGTGAGCAAACCACTAAATCTGGTAAGACTCAGATGATAAATCTGCGCTCACGGTTGTTTGAGTTAGAATTAATTTCTACCAGCAACACTGAAACCGAAGCGATCGCTATTGTGCGTTATGTCGGTAGCTGTCGCCAAGATGGTTTTTTATTGCGTCCTGAACAAATTGTGTTGATGCTAGAAATAGTGTCTGGGGAAAACTCAGCCAACCTGAGAACAGACTTCACAAAATTTCATCTTCTGCACATCCACCGCAATCAGCTAATCTTAACGGTATAATCCTAGAGGGCAACTGGCTAGTAGTTGCCCCGAATCGCAATCATAGGAATTGATTTTTAGCAAGGTTGCGTTAGAATGAAATGAAGAGAAATTTTCTGACGCTGCATTGAAGAAACTGGTTCACAACTACCCTGGTCATCAGGGAGCAACGAGCAAGATATCAGAGTGAAGCTTCTTGGATTTTATCCCAGACAAAATTAAGGCAGATTAAAGAACACTCTCTCTATAGCTACCCTGTGAACTAGTAATTAACAGCAGATTCCGGTCAACTTCTCTATCTATGCTTTTTAAAACAACTGCTGAATGCCCAATCCCTAGAGGGTGAAGGTATCGCATCAGAAATCAACTACGGACGGTTGATTTATTTGCTTAAACAGTATGCAGCCGTTCTGGAATACACAGGCGTGTGAACGCAATTACTTAGCTAATAGCTCTTTAATTTTGAAGCTCGACTTCACAATTTTTATTACTAACAGCGTCTTTAGAGGCTGGCAGGGGCGAGAGGCATAACAAACCTCCAAGTCCGTTGACGCTGCCGATTTTTGAGGAAATTGAATGCCAAAACAAATTATCATCGCGGAGCAGCATCAAATTGCTGCCGTGTTTTCGGAAGATCAAATACAAGAGTTAGTTGTAGCCACAGGGCATCATCAAATCGGTGACATCTACTTAGGTGTAGTAGAAAACGTCTTACCTGGAATTGACGCAGCTTTTGTCAACATCGGCGATCCTGAGCGTAACGGTTTTATTCACGTAACTGATTTAGGCCCACTGAAGCTAAAGCGCACAGCAGCAGCAATTACAGAATTATTAGCACCACAGCAAAAAGTTTTAGTACAGGTGATGAAAGAGCCGACAGGGACAAAAGGCCCCAGGCTCACAGGTAATATCACTATGCCTGGACGCTATGTGGTATTGATGCCCTATGGTAGAGGGGTGAATTTATCCCGGCGGATTAAAAGTGAAAATGAGCGTAACCGTTTACGGGCATTAGCAATTTTAATTAAACCCGCAGGGATGGGTTTGTTAGTGCGGACAGAAGCAGAAGGCAAACCAGAAGAAGCAATTATTGAAGATTTGGAAGTGCTGCAAAAGCAGTGGGAAGCAATTCAACAAGAAGCGCAATCTACCCGTGCGCCAGCACTACTAAATAGAGACGATGATTTTATCCAGCGTGTATTGCGGGATATGTACGGTGGGGATGTCAACCGGATTGTTGTGGACTCCAGCACCGGACTCAAGCGAGTCAAGCAGTATTTGCAAAACTGGAGTGGAGGTCAAACACCCCAAGGATTATTAATCGATCACCATCGTGATCGCTCTCCGATTTTAGAATATTTCCGTATTAATGCTGCTATCCGTGAAGCCCTTAAACCAAGAGTAGACTTACCTTCTGGTGGTTATATAATTATTGAGCCAACAGAAGCACTAACTGTTATAGATGTTAACTCTGGTTCATTCACGCGATCGGCAACGGCCAGAGAAACCGTATTGTGGACAAACTGCGAAGCCGCTACCGAAATTGCCCGTCAACTACGTTTAAGAAATATTGCTGGGGTGATAGTCGTTGACTTCATTGATATGGAATCACGGCGCGACCAATTACAAGTTTTAGAACACTTTAACAAAGCCCTGAGAGCAGATAAAGCTCGTCCTCAGATTGCCCAACTCACAGAGCTAGGTTTAGTAGAACTAACTCGTAAACGCCAAGGTCAAAATATTTACGAATTATTTGGACAAACTTGTAACACCTGTGGCGGTTTAGGACATACAGTCCGCCTACCTGGAGAAACAGAAAGCCGCTTACCTGTCCCAGTAGAAGTACCAGATAGATTTGTATCTTTACCTCAGAGAGAACCCCAAAGAGAACCGCGTTTACCTGTCACGCGCATGACAGATATGCGGGAAAGTTACGAAGGATTTGGTGAAGGATTCGACGGTGATTCTGACTTTGGCTCTATTAATTTAATTAATCACCCCAGCTATCAAGAACTCAACGATCACAATAAACGTCGTACTCGTACCCGTCGGAGTCGCATTGGTATCAATGGAGTCAACGGCAAAGATGAAAGCCGTATTAATCAAACTCCTCTCGGCTATATCAATGAATCAGACTTAGACCTAGATAATGATGTAGAACTGGGTACAACACCAGAAATCCCCTCACCAAGTCTAGGTAAATCTGGTTGGGGAGAAAGAGCAGAGCGGAGCAAAATCACAAAACCAGAGCCGATTAAACCTGTGGTAGAACCACCGGAAATTCGGACTGTGGAAATGACAAAACCAGAACAGGATATCTTCGCTTTAATGGGAGTTTCTCCCCTAATTAAATTAGAGCAGGAAGTAAAAAATCCTAAATCTGTCATTATCAATATTGTTCAGCCAGGACAAGTATCCACACCACCACCTGAAGAAACTACCAAAACA
>JBODRP010000067.1:0-20139 GCA_050633005.1 Trichormus sp.
AGGGGGCAGGGGGCAGGGGGCAGGGGGCAGGGGGAGAAAATTAATAACTAATGAGTATTACACTTAGCAGTTTTAAGCTAGCAGGGGTAGGGTGTGTTAGCGATAGCGTAACGCACCAAAGGCTCTGAGTAAGGTGTGTTACAGCTTACGCCTAACACGCCCTAAGTATATTCAGCACTTTTAAGCTAGTCAGTATTTTCAACATACTACAGGAAGGCTAGCTAAAATATATGACTATGTAACAGTTGTTTATTGAATTATTTTTAGGATCTAAGTCAATGTCAACTTTTAATGAGTATCATCTCAATCCTGAAACATTCCCATTTCTAAAGTCATTTCAAGATAAATGGCAAGTGATTCGAGATGAGTTTAGGGGATTTCTGAATCAGGCAACGCCGGAGGAGTTAAGGTTTACTTACGATGTTTTAGGGCCTAAAAGTAAAACGATTAAAACTAAAGGCAATTCTAAATATAGTGCTTTTGGGATTTTATTCCAAGGTTTATTAATTGAGGAATATATTCAAGTACATCACATTCAATATCCAGATTATGGAACAGATGAGGCAGCAGCTAATGCATTGGCTTTAAGAAAGAAATATTTCCCTCATTTGGCTGAAGTTATTAAACAGGTGAATTTAAGTGATGATGGGGTGATTAGAAATGTTTATTTTGGAACATTTCATCCGGGTTTAGATATTAAGCTTCATGTTAACTATAACCCGCATATGAATCGGGGTTATTTGGGGTTAATTGTGCCGCAGGGTGATGTGGCGATGAAAATATGTTATGAACAGCTTTATTGGCATGAAGGGGAATTTATGGTTTTAGATCATAGTTATCCCCATTGTCCTCATAATTATACTGATTGCGATCGCACTGTTTTAGTTGTTGACTTTTTTAAAATTGATCAGCCAAGGGAAGCAGTGATGGGTTTTGAACAGGCGCAGGTTGCAGAACGTATGCGGGATAATCCTTATAGTTTAGGGGTTTTTGGGAAAAGTGATCAGGCGAAGGAGGAGGATTTTATTAAGTATGGTTTGGCGCATCAGTTGGAGTGGGATAAGTCTTTATGAGTTTTTTTAACGCAGAGTGGCGCGGAGGTTAACGCGGAGGAACGCGGAGGTTTTTTTTGAGGGATTTTGAAGATGCAAGGTTATAGGAAGTTGGTTGCTAAACGACTGGCTCAAGATTTTAAATCTGCTGTTGAAATTGTAGAAGTTTCTATTGCTGAAGTTGGGAAAGGGGAGGTGTTGATTTGTAATAAGTTTGCGGGGATAAATGCGGGGTTTGATACTTTACTCTGTCGGGGGGAAGTTCCATATGTGAATTTAACTCCGCCTTTTGATTTGGGTGTGGAGGTGGTGGGGGAAGTAATGGCGGTGGGTGCAAATGTCTCTGATTTTCAGGTGGGTGATGCTGTTATCACTACTTTACGGGGTGGGGGTTATCGAGAATATCAGGTAATAGATGCTAGTCTGGCTGTGAAGGTGCGGGAAGCTACGCCGGAGGTTCTCAACCTTGTTCCTACTGGTGTTTCCGCTTTGGTGGCTTTGGAACAGGTAGGGGAAATGCAAGGCGGTGAGATGGTTTTGGTGACGGCTGCGGCTGGTGGTACTGGCCATATTGCTGTACAGTTGGCGAAGTTAGCCGGAAATCATGTTATTGGTACTTGCAGTTCTGCGGCGAAGGAAAAGTTATTACGGGAATTAGGCTGCGATCGCATTATCAATTATCATACAGAAAATCTGGCTCAAGTCCTTAAGGATGAGTATCCCCAGGGAATTAATTTAGTTTTTGAGTGTGTGGGGAAACAGGTGTTTGATACCTGTGTTGATAATTTGGCTATTCGGGGACGGTTGGTTAGTATTGGTTATATTTCTGAGTATGCTAAAGATGTGGAACAGGTGATGCAACCGCGTATTTATCACCAATTGTTTTGGAAGGCTGCTTCTGTGCGGGGTTTTTTGATGCCACATTATCAAGAATATATCCCAGAGGCACGCGATCGCTTATTAAATCTTTTCTACGCAGGTAAACTGAAAGTATGTGTAGACTCAACTCAATTTCACGGTTTAGAATCTATTCCCTCGGCGGTACAATATCTGCTTAGTGGTCGTAATTGTGGCAAAGTAGTTGTCAGGTTTTAGTATTGTAAACACATGACACAAAATCCAGAAAATACTTTAAAAGTAGCTCTCCAAGCATTCGAGCATTTTACCCAAGCTTTAGCCACGGGAGAATGGCAAACATTTCTAGATATGCTCACAGATGATTTTAGTTTTTGGTTTCCGGTAGGCAAGTTCCACGGTTTAAATCACGGTAAAGCACGCGCTAAAGAGTTTTTTGAATATGTGTCTGCATCCTTTCAGCCGGGAATTAAACTAGTATCTTTAGATCACATTACTAGTAATGAGACAACTGTAGTCTTTGAATTTCGAGATGAAGGATTTTTATTAGGAGAACCTTACAAAAATCGGATAGCCGTTTCCTTTGATGTACGAGGAGATAAAATTTGTGGCTATCGAGAATACTTTGGTAGTGATGGTAAGTCTTATTAAATATGGTAGCAAAAGTTAGGTTGTGTCAGTATGAATAATTCTAGATATATTTAGGTTTAATTCCACTAAAGCGTCCTACAAAACTGTGAATGTAGGATAATTGATTTTCTGGTGTTCCCTGAAAATGTGGATTTCATTTCCTAGAAATATTTATACTGATTCACTGAAGTTTAATTATTTTGAGCTTGGAGTGCTTGCATTTCTTTGCACTTGTTTTCAGCCGCTTGATAGGCTGCTAAATATTCCTTACCTCCCAACATCACATTACCATAATATTCATAAGGTGCATCCCCATAAATAGGCAAGGGATCATCTTCTGGGTAATCTTCTTTTGATTCTTCGATGATGGCTTTTAATTTTTTTACAGTTAAACTTTGAGCCGCAAAATACCACATTTCTTGGTGATTTTTCTTAAGGTGCGGTAAGTTAGGGTCAATAATTTTATCTTCTACTTCAATCCAACTGTGTTCTAGTGGTTTGTATGGTTTACTTCCCCCTACTAAAAATCCTTGCACATATTTTGCACCCTCTGTAGCTAAGGCTGCTTTATAAGCATTATCAAATGGCTTTTTAGGTTTGCTTTTGATACTTTCGGCAGTTTTGATGGAAAGTTCTTGATCTAATACTTTATTCATGTACCAATACGATTAAAAACACTATCTTTAATATAATATCATTTTATCAGTTAGCTGCTAATTTATCACTGCCGATAAGGATTTATATAACGCATTTCAAAGCGGCTCTGTTCCCAAAGTGGTAATAAAGCTTGTTTAGCAGCATTTAATTGAGCTTGGGAGTAGCTAGTCCTGCCATGCTCTATAATCCAAATAAAGGTTCTTGTGATTAAATCTGCTTGCCAGCTTGGTTCATATTGATAATTACTTATCCTACCTACTTGAGCATCTAAATAATACAGAATATCTTTAAAATTCCATTGAGTGAAATTACTTCTCATTCTATCTTTAGTATTACCTGCTTCCATTAAAGTTAAGTTACGGATGAGATAGTCTATTCCTGCTATTGATGAATCAGTATTCCGTAATAAATTGGTGAATGTTTGATAATATGCTGTTAAAATTACTGTGGGCATATTTGCTAAATAATTATGCAACCAAGATTGTATATCTTGCAGATACGGGACTAATTCTTTAATATCGTGAATTGCTAGGATTGGGGTGTAATTGCTACTATCATCGATAATATTTCTCTTTAACTGTGATGCTGATAAATTATGTTTTTCTGCGTAGTAATCAATCACTTTAGGAATATATTTTTCTAATAACCATTGTTTTGTGTATGTAGCTGTCCAAGTACCTCGCGGCCCAATATCTTGTTTCCATGAATTAAGTTCTCCGGTTTCTAAAGACTGGAGGTGAATATGATTAATTTCATAAACTATATTAATTATGCCTCTGGGTAATAAAGATAAGTAACTGACAGGTTTAGGTAAAATAAAGGCATGATCACGGATGCCTCTACTTATACGAATAGAGGTTTCCTCTTGCTGGAATAAGTGCCATTCTGTCTTACCTTTCACATAATTAAATTCATGAGCAAAATCGTGCATCAGTTGCCATAATTTAGCATCTACAGAAAATAGATGTACACCATAACTCCCTAAAAATTCAACAAATTCAAAATCCCAAGTTTGTAAAAGATTTTCGCACTCAATAATAGACTGTTTATATTCTTGGCAAACTTTATCAATACACAAACATAAATCTGCGGTTTCTAAATCAGATAAAATAACTGTGATTTGACCTAAAGTAATTTCATAAGCATTATCATCAATCTGTTTGATAAATCTGCGACATCCCCATTCAGGGCGTGTGTTTAATCCGGTCATTAATTGACCTAAAATATCTTGGTGATTGAGTTTAATTTTACATCCTCTTAAAATCACACCACTAAATTGAATTTGGCAATCACCCTCTCTAAATGCCTTGGGTAAGTTACATTCTATAACAACTTTAGGCTTAACTACAATTAGGCGATCGCCTGCTCGCAAAATTGCCGGGATAAAATCAGTTTGGGTGATAATTTCTTGTAAATTATGCCGTCTGAGAGACTTTTCAAGTAAATTGTATTGTCTATACTTTAAGGTATTAATTGCATTTTTATTGATAACTTTTAGAGTCTCAAAATTAAATTTTTTATAAAAATCTGAAGCTGTACTGTTACCCTTAATAGAGTAAATATTTTTATCAATAACACACTCCTCTCGGTGATAATTTAAATATTTAAAAATTTTTATTTGATAACCATTAGTAATAATAAAAAATAAAGGCTTTAAATAACTACTGTAGAATCTAGCTTGAGCGATCGCATCTTGAAAATTATTGGAATTTGGTGATAAATTCATCACAATTATTAATGCCGTGTCAGCATTTTGCTGCACAACATCATCAGTAGAAAAATATATTTGGATATTTTCTAATTGATTAGGCTGGTTACTATTTTTTTGAGAATTTAAACTAGATTTTTGGGAACAACATTTATCTGGATAACAAAGATGCTGAAACATTGGTGTAATAAACTCAGTTTCAACATCATCCTGGTCGCGTAAAACCCGATAATCAAACGATTGTATCCATGTTATAAATCTCTTTTCCGCATCAGCAGGTAACATTTGATCATCCAAGGGAATAAAGCTCTAATAAAATTAACTATACAGACTCAATTTATCTATGTCGCCTGGAGTTAACCTTCCTCAGCAAAAAAATGAAATTAATTTTGATTTTGCGTATAGGGCATGGGGCATTGGGCATGGGGCATTGGGCATCGGGCATTGGGGAGGCAGTGCGTTGCGGAGGTTTCCTCCGTTGTAGCAACTGCCGTCATCGGGCATGGAAAAGTAAAGATATATATAAAGGCACAGTTAAACTGTGCCTCGATAATTGTGGAAATATCATGACCATGCAAGTCAAATTTATGTCAAAGCTACTACCTTTTCTAGTAAACCTTGAAACAATCTCAAGCCATCATCACCACCCAGCATAGGATCAGCTGCCCTTTCTGGGTGTGGCATCATACCAACAACATTACCCTGACGATTGCAAATCCCAGCAATACGATTAAGTGAACCGTTGGGGTTTGCACCTGCATAACGTAACACTACCTGCCCATGATCTTCAATCTGAGATAACGTTGCCTGATCAGCATAAAATCTGCCTTCACCGTGGGCAATGGGTAAAGTAATCACCTCACCACTATTGTAAGCGCGCATCCAGGGGCTATTGTGATTTTCCACTATCAAAGGGACGCGATCGCAAATAAAATGCAAATCCCGATTCCTAGTGAGTATTCCCGGTAAAAGTCCAGCTTCCGTCAACACCTGAAAACCATTACAAATCCCCAAGACTAACTTACCCTTTTGGGCATGGTTGACTACTTGCTGCATCACAGGCGAAAATCTAGCGATCGCACCACAGCGCAAATAATCACCGTAGCTAAACCCCCCAGGGATGACAATGGCATCCAAATCATCAATATCCGTCTCTTGATGCCAAACCATACGAGTTGGCTGTCCTAGCAAATCTCTAGTGACATAAGCAACATCGCGGTCGCAATTAGAACCAGGAAAAACTACAACACCAAATTTCATAATTAGTTAATAGTCAATGGGCATGGGGCTAATCAATTCAAAATTCAAAATTCAAAATTCAAAATTAAAGAATTTTGGGCATGGGGCATTGGGCATGGGGCATTGGGCATTGGGCATCGGGCATCGGGCATGGGGCATGGAGGAATGGCACGCTTGTTAAGCTGAAACCTCGTCAGGGCAGGGGTGTGCTTGGTGTGCTTGGTGTGCTTGGTGTGGGATGGTGGAGAACAAATCTTTCCCCCCACACTCCCCTCTCTCCCCACACTCCCCTCTCCCTTGTCTTCCTTGTCTCCCTGCTCCCCTGCCCCCTGCCCCCTGCCCCCCAGTCGCTAAAACACCCCCGTTTGCGTTTCTACTTCAATTAGCTCAAAACGGTAATTTTCAATGACAGGATTTGCTAACATTTGGTCACAGATGCGATCCATGTCTTGATATGCTTTAGCTTCTTCATTGGAAGTAATGGTTAATTCAATATACTTACCAATGCGGACATTTTCTACGTTATCGTATCCCATTTGCTGGAGGCCAGATTGGACAGCCACACCAGCAGGATCTAAAACTGAAGGACGAAGGGTAACGAAAATTTTGGCTAGATACTTGGTTTGCACGGGCTTTTGCTGAATGCTGCGATCGCTATACTATAACTTTCTGTTCCAACTAAGTAAGAATAAGATTATAAAGCCGTTAAAGTTGATTTATTAATTGATGTGTCTAACAAGCTTGTACTATTAAACAAATGTCTATGAGAGCCATCCGCACCCGCAGCCAAGAACGAATTTTAACCCTGCTACAAACTATCAAGCAAGGAATTTCCGCTCAAGATATATATGTAGAACTCCGAAATCGTAATCAGAGCATGGGTTTGGCTACGGTTTATCGCTCTCTGGAAGCTCTAAAATTAGAAGGACTGGTACAAGTACGGACTTTAGCTAATGGGGAAGCTCTGTATAGTTTGGTACATCAAGACAAACACCATCTAACTTGCTTGCAATGTGGTGCTTCGATTCCCATTCATCAATGTCCTGTCCATGATTTAGAAGATCAGCTACAAACTACCCATAAGTTTAAAATTTTCTACCACACTTTAGAGTTTTTCGGTTTGTGTGGTAAATGTCAGATGAATCATGGTCATTAAGTTAACAGCGAAAGTACAGCACCTTCACCAAAACGTTTGGTGCGTTACGGCTTACACCTAACGCACCCTACATATACTAATGATTTTTGACTGACTACCTACCATTAACTATGGAATCAGTGGGATTATCGGAAACTATCGAGCGTATACCTTCTAAAGTAGCGGGGATAGTGCGGGGATCGATAAACATTACCTTGCTACTATCGCTCTTACCGATGGTAGAACCCATATCAAGATAACCCAAAGCTAACAATACCTCTAAGGCTGGGCGAGCGGTAGAATTGGTGTTGATTTTTTGGGCGATAATTTCTGCTGATTCTGCGATCGCTTGTGCTTTGAGAACCTGCTGCTGACGTTCCGCCTGTGCTTTTAAAACTATGGCTTTTTGTTCGGCTTCTGCTTGCAAAATTACCGATTTTTGTCGAGCTTCTGCATCTAAAATTTGCGCTTCGGCTTTACCTCTAGCACTATTAACAGCCGCTTCCCTTTCACCTTCAGAATTTAAAATTGCTGCCCTTCTGCGGCGTTCTGCTGACATTTGTAATTCCATTGATTCCCGCACCGCCTGAGAGGGAATAATGTCTCGCAGTTCTACCCGTGTCACCTTCACACCCCAAGGATCAGTAGCAATATCCAAATCTCTTAATAAAATTTCATTAATTTGAGCGCGAGCGGTGAAGGTTTCATCTAATTCTAATTGTCCCATTTCTGAGCGAATTTGAGTTAGAACTAAATTGGTCATTGCTGAATGGAGATTTTCCACCTTATACCAGGCTTTTTCCATATCAACAATCCGCCAATAAATCACCGCATCTACTTCAATACCGACGTTGTCACGGGTAATACATTTTTGGGGAGGAATATCTAGAACTTTTTCCCGAATAGTTTCTCTGTAGACGATTTTATCTAAGAAAGGAAGAACGAAATTTAGCCCTGGTTCGAGTTTTTTGTTGTAGCTTCCGAGTCTTTCTACTAAAGCCTCATTACCTTGGTTGACTACTTTCACTGAGCCAACCACAGCAGAACCACCTAATGCCAAAAATACTAATAAAAAAAATTGTTCCATTTTATTGATGCTCCTGAATATTTAACTTTTATTGACTCCGCAACAAATTTTCTGGCATCACAATCAATGTAGTTCCTTCCCTTCTGACAACATACACTCTTTCATGAGATGCGATCGCCAGGTGTTCATCATCGCATAACGCCCGCCAAGAATTGCCCTCGTATAATACACGCCCACTTTTCCCGGCAGGAATTTCTGTTAAAGTCTCCGCTATAATTGCATCTTGAATTTTTGATTTGCGTCGTCGTGGTTGCAAAAACCGCCGAGACATGACAATCAATAAGGTAGAAAGCAACAGCCAAGCTACAACCTGCATCCACAAAGGCAAGCCGAATTGGGAGAGTACCGCCACAATTAAGGCACTAATCCCCATCATGAAGGCGACAAAAGCCGATGGTAAAAACAGTTCTGTTAAACACAAAGCTGCTCCTGCAAGTAGCCAGATTAAGGTAGAAATTGGCATATCGCCATCCTAGACACTACATTTACAACATAGCTTTCTAAATATCTGAGAGTAGATACATACCGACACGAGCGGCTTACAGAAAAATTGACTGTTTTGAGGAAATAATTGTGATTAAATTCAGTAACAATCTCTAGTCAAATGTATACAAGTCCAGTCTATTCTAGCCCTCAAGTGTTTGACTGCTAAATTTAATCGAAATTCACGAGTCGATTTATTTTTAAATAAATACTTTTATGATTTCTACTGAAAAAATAATTTATTGTATAAATAGTAACTGTAATAATCCGATAAATTCTGTAGGCGATGTTATTTGTGCCAGTTGCCAAACACCCTTAGTTTACCGTTATCTCTGGGCGACTGGCTCATTAGCAAATCAATTTACCTCTGGTATAAAAATTGCAGATAGATATGAGGTCATAGCACCTCAAGTCTGGCTAGACACTCAGCCAAGACTATCCCCAGATATACCAGAAAAACTACCACCCGTAGTAAATCCTTATCTTCGCTTATATCCACAGCGTTTACATCTCCCCCAAGTCTATGGATTTGTTGCTTCTGGAGAGGATGAAAAAGTAGGGGAGCAGGGAGCAAGGGAGCAGGGAGAAAAATCACTCACACAGGGTGTTAGAGAAGGGGAACGTAGTTCGCCTTTAGTTCCCCATGCCCCCTGCCCCCTGCCCCCTGCCTCTTATCAAGAGGATATTCTGTTACTAGAGAATGTCCCCATTGATGAACAGGGAAATCTTTATCCTGCTCTGAGTACAGCTTGGGATGAAGCCAAACCAGTCAGACAAGTTTATTGGCTCTGGCAAATTCTACAACTGTGGACATCTTTATCAGAATTGGGAGTGAGCCAAAGTTTACTCATTCCAGAGAATTTGCGAGTTCAAGGTTGGTGTGTGCGACTTTTGGCACTCCACACTACCAAAGATACAACACCGCCTAGTTTGCAAGATTTAGCCCATAGTTGGCAGCCTCTAGTCACATCCGCCAATAAGTTAATCGCCCCAGCATTAAACAACATTATCCAGCAAATGAATAACTCTCAAGTAGAGTTAGATACCATTGCCAATCAACTTAATGCCTTGTTACTCTCAACCGCCGCCGAATTACCCTTAACTCTCCAGGTAGTAGGCGCAACTGATACGGGAATGCAGCCTACACAAAATGAGGATACTTGCTTTCCTCAGAGTGTGGATGATGTGAATGATTCCTTGTTACCAAAGTTAGCAATTGTTTGCGATGGTATCGGGGGACATCAAGGCGGTGAAGTTGCTAGTCAATTAGCAGTGCAATCTTTAAAATTGCAAATTCGGGCTTTGTTAGCAGAGGTAGCCCAAGAATCAGCAATAGTACCACCCAAATTGTTACAAGAACAACTAGAGACTTGCTTGCGGGTAGTGAATAACGTAATTAGCTCCCGCAACGACGAACAGAAACGCCAAGGTAGAGAACGGATGGCGACAACTCTCGTCATGGCGTTACAAATCCCACAACGAGTATTGAAATTATCTGGTGGGCAGTCAGAAAATGCTCATGAACTTTACTTGGCAAGTGTGGGTGATAGCCGTGCTTACTGGATAACTCGTGATTATTGCCAACAGCTAACAGTAGATGATGATGTTACTGCTAGAGAAGTCCGTTTTGGCAGGAGTTTGTATCATCAAGCACAGCAAAGGCCAGATGCTCACGCCTTGACTCAAGCCTTGGGCAGTCGAGATGCTGACTCTCTGCGTTTTGTGATTCAACGCTTGATTTTAGAAGAAGATGGGATATTATTACTCTGTTCTGATGGTTTGAGCGATCGCAATTTAGTAGAAAAATCTTGGCAAGATTACGCACTACCAATATTAACAGGCGAATTAGCCTTAGAAGATGCCCTTCGGCAATGGATAGAGTTAGCCAACCAAGAAAATGGTCATGATAATATCTCAATGGTATTGACTCTCTGCCGTCTCAGCAAAGATTATTTAGTCCCAATTCCTAAACCGCAACCTCTAGCAGAGATTCCCCAAGAATCCGAAATCTCAGAAATCCTCCCAGAAACATCACAACCAGAAGAATACGCCTTAGCAGCAATCGAAACCGAATCAAGCTTGGCAGAAATAGAAGCCCCATCAACTTTAGCCGAAAGTTCTCAAGCTCTGTTAGATTTAGACCTCACAGAAGAACCCAACCCAGCCCCCACCCCACCACCCACACGCCAGCGTCAACCTTTATTAATGCTAGGTGTTGTAATACTTATGTTAGTCGGTAGTGCTGGTTTAGCATTATTAGCTTTATCGCAAATATACCCAAATAGTTTTCAGCAAGTATGTCAAAAATTACACCCAAGTCTACAGCAATTATGTCCACGACAACAGTAATTTGTTGAGCTTTCCCCTTTCTGAATTAGGGAGCAGGGGAGCAGGGGTGCAGGGGGCAGGGGGCAGGGGGCAGGGGAAGACAAGGGAGACAAGGAAGCAGAGGGGAAGGGGGAGTAAAACTCTTTAATTTTGAATTTTGTAGCTTGCTACTCTCCGAGAACGCTACGCGAACCCGTAGGGTATTTTGAATTTTGAATTGATACGCCCAATGCCCTGTTTGCCCTATGCTAAGTTTTGAGTTCTGATTGTTGTAGAATTGAATCTATCATTAAAAGCGCAAATCAAGAGTAAAGTCGGTTTTTCCTGGACTGTTTGCCCTTGTCTCCTCAAAAATGTGCTTCTAAGACACCTTAGAAGTCAATAACTGCATTTAGGAGAAAAAAGTAGTATATAAATGCTGCTTGGCAACAACTACCTAACCTACAAGTAGCCGCAAAAGCTTTGATGTAGTTTGGGGCTAGTTGTGATCACAGACTAGGAAATACAGGGTTTTTCAACGTATACCTGTAAATAACATTATAAGTCTAATCAGAAATTCTGATGTTGTAGACTAATCACCCCTAAGCCTGCATGGGCAGGCTTTGCTTATATAACAGGTAAAAAACGTGAAATAAAGGATCTGTAAAGATTCGCGCCAGAGGAGTTATTGTAATTCAGAGAGGGTTGTTCGTGGAGACACTTGTGGAACAGCAAAAGCAAGGTTTAAAGGTTGATATGAAAGTAGGCGATCGCGTTCGTGTTAAAAATTCAGTGGTAGTGTACCATCATCCTGAGCATCGGGGTAAAGCTTTTGACATCAAAGGCACAGAAGGCGAAATTGTGGATATTATCAACCAGTGGCAAGGTAGACCCGTAAGTGCTAACTTCCCGTTTTTAGTCCAATTCAATAAAAAATTTAAAGTCCACTTACGCGAAAGTGAAATAGAACTAATTTAAATTGATGGTGAGCGGCGAAACCACCTCAAAATATTGACTTCGCCGCGCATTTTTTGCAAGTCTTGGCGATTTTGTTCCGCAGTCACCGCGTACCATTCACAATAACGCTCAAACTCTAAGCGGCTTTGCACTTCATGATAAAACTGCTTAGTGGTTTGGTATACTCCAAAACCTTCTTCTACTTGGGGTGGTAGGGCAGGTAAAATGTGGGGTAGGTGTTGGGACATGATTTGTAATTCGTAATTCGTAATTCGTAATACTTCGGCTACGCCTTTCGACTAGTGGTTGTATTTAATGCCAGAATTTGGAATTGATTCACAACCAACCTCTTACCCAATAAACAAAGCTGCCAATATATTCTTTGAGAGCGTTAGTGAATTGGTGTAAATTGTCAGTGTCTGGTAATAAATTTAAAATGGCGGCTTTGGGGGTGCTAGTGAGTTCTTGGAGTTCACCTTGACTAACTATAAAGTCTGTGGGTGCGGGGATGGCATTAATTCCTTGATGTTGAAAAATTTTCAAAGATCGCGGCATATGTAATGCTGAAGTTACTAAAAGTATTTGGCGAATCCCACGAGATTCTAGAATTTTTTTCACATTGACGGCATTTTGATAAGTGTTGAGGGAATCGGGTTCTTGAATCAGTGCTGTTGAAGGAATACCGATAGATGTGAGAATATCCGCCATATCTGCTGATTCCGGTGAACCACTACCACGCCAATCAATTCTGCCGCCACTAAGTATGATTATAGGAGCTTTTTTTTGGCGATAGAGTTGCGCTGCATAAATCACGCGATCGCCTGCTTCACTCAAATCCACTGTCGGTCTAGGTGGAAATGCTGATTTAGTCGCTCCACCCAATACCACAATTGCCTCAGCAGTAGGTAACTGCGGAGGTGGAATATTTTGCCATTCTAGCGATCGCACCAGAGACTTAGCAACCCAAGCATTACCAGATAATAATAATAAAATCAATGACCCAGAAATAGCGATCGTAGCTATACGGGGTCGTTTCCACAAAGTGAATAAAGCAATTACTAAACTTACACAAGCCAACCCCAAAGGGTAAAAAAATAACGGTAGTAACTTAGAAAGATATAAAAACATATTAGGGGAAGGTGACAGGTGACAGGTGACAGAGCAAATTTTATCTCAATGCCCAATGCCCAATGCCCCATTTTCACTTATCCCAAAATCTAAAACTGAAACTACCGGGTGTCCGACGATACCGACGGCTAGGTCTTCTTTTTTGCTGTCTGGTAATTCTACTAGTAGACTGTTGGCCTTCTACATCTTCTAGAGTTTCAACTGGAAATTGAGTTCTAGTTTCTTCCTTACTTCTCCACCAAGCAATAATCCAACCTCCACCCACAGCACCTAAACCACCTAGTAAGATGCTCATCAGTGCTGGATATCCCAAAAAGCCCAAACCTAGCAAGAAAAATAACCAGTATTTTAATCCGGCATCAATGCCATCAGAGGAGGGGACAGTGGGAGGTTGAGGGCTATTTTTATTGGCATTGGTAAACCAACCCAAAATGAACCAACCAAGAATACCAAAAAAAATACTTAGGGATATAGGTGTTCCTGTTGTGTTCAAGATAAATACTATAAATGCCCCAAATATAATTTGAGATAAGGAATCAGGAGTGAAATTGAATAAGTTGTTTTTGTTTGCTGCCATGAGAGAAATAGGGGTGTAGGGGTGTAGGGGTGTAGGGGTGTAGGGGTGTAGAGGTGTAGGGGTGTAGGGGTGTAGGGCAAAGTTGCCTGTACACCCTTTTCTGAATCAATGGGCTATGAGTTAATTGTTAACAATTGTGTTTGTAGTGGTTGAGTTGTGTCCCAAATGTGTACGTAGGGTTTTTCCCTATCAGTAAAAGCTTCTGTTTGCTTGAGTTGGGAGGCTAATAAATCGACCGTTGCATCAGCAATATCACCAGTACGGTTAGTTAGACGTTCTTGTATGACTTCTAGGGGTGCTGTGCAGTAAATAATTTGCAGGGGTAGTTGGTGTTTTTCGGCTTGGGCGATCGCTTCTTGTCTCAGTTCTTGTTTATCATACTTAGCATCTAAAATCACGGTGTTACCTTGATTAGCTAGTATAATCCCCAAATTCAATAACCGCGCATAAGTTTTTTGTGTCATTTCTGGGGTATATAAATCGTCGCCTCCCCGCTCATACAGGGAAATTCCCCCTAGATGTTTTCTAACTGCATCCGAGCGAATGTGAATAGCTCCGGCTTGTCGTGCTATATATTTAGCTGTCGTACTCTTCCCAGAACCAGACAAACCCGACATTAAAATCAGTTTTCCCTGTTTGGGTTTGGTGTATTCCCAGGCGAGTTTGTAGTATTGTGCTGCTGTTTTGCTGGCTTCTTCCTTCACTGCGGCAGGCACACTAGGATCATCTAACAAAAATGATGTCACCTTAGCTCGGACATAAGATTGACGATTTAAATATATTGGTAATACCTCTAATCCCTCCCAATCCCCAGTCTGCTCTAAATAAGTATTAAGATAAGCATTACTCAAATCAGGACGTTGCTGTGCTTCCAAATCCATCACCGCATAAGCAACATCAAACATCACATCAACAAAGCGAAATGGTTCGTTAAACTCAATACAATCGAACAGCAAAATTTTATCTTGCCACAGACAAATATTTCTCAGGTGTAAGTCGCCGTGACACTCCCGAATATAGTTATTTGCAATGCGCCGTTGAAATAAATCTTCTCTTTCAGCAAAGAAACGGTCAGTATAAGCTTTAGTTTCGTCAAATTGCGCCTGAGTTTGCGGGCCACCGATGTATTTTTCTGTTTGTTCATAATTTTCATCAAAGGCGGCTCTAACTTGAGCTACTTCCCCAAAACTGCGGATGTAATCATTGGTTTCCGTTTTGGCGTGGTATCGAGCTACTACCCGTCCTAATTCTTCTAAATCAGCTTCGTTTAACTTACCCTCAGCAAATAGTGAACTAAGTAGAGTATCTTGAGGAAACTGACACATTTTAATTGCATATTCCACAGCCTCACCCGTTCCTGCCAGAATGTATTGTTCATCCTGCAAAGTTATAGGTAACACTTCTAAATACAGTTCGGCTGCGCCTCGTTGGTTTAACCGTAGTTCTTCCTGACAAAAATGTTGGCGTTTTTCTAGAGTGGAGAAATCCAAAAAACCAAAATTTACTGGTTTTTTCAATTTATACACATAATCCCCAGTCAGTAAGACGTAAGAAACGTGAGTTTGAATGAGTTGAATCGGTTCTTCTACAGGATGGGGATAGAATCCCGGCTGTAACATTTGTTGAATTAAGGCTGGAAGAGTTGCTTCGGTCATAATAATTTTGAATTAACCTGAGTTCAGGATCAGCTAAAACCTTGATTATGGTACTATTTTTAACAGTGTTTAAGCTTTATTCTTTGCTTGCGTATTCAAATTTTAGTTAGACCCTATTTATAAAGTAAATATTAAGTAGGGGAGGCAAAAAGCGGTGTGGATTTTCCTCCCCACCGAACTTCAGATCGGCGGAAGCCGCCGCTCTGAGTTCTCGCTTTATTGCCGTTGTGTTACGGTAGTGTCAGGATTTGAGTATGAGCGACAGTATAAATTGCCGTAACGCACCGTGTGGTTATGGTGCGTTACGCGTTGCTTTAACGCACCCTAGAATTTAAGCTTTACTTTATATATCATCTCTTATCTACCAGCCTTCAATACCTGTTCAGCCGTTAGTTTTAAATCTGGGAAGGTTAGAGAAACAATGCTCTGATTACCCCGAAACTGCTGAATGTCTACCAGATGAAATATTGTGTCCCTTGTGGCTGAGGATAAGTCAACTTAAACAGACTGTTGTAAATGCCTGTGGAAGAACTGCGTCAGTTCACGCCATGAGTCTTCGGCTGCTAAACGGTTATAGGAAGAACGCTCATGGCAGAAGAAACCATGATCTGCATCAGGATAAACTTTCAATTTGTATTCCTTGTCAAGTTCCTGGAAACGAGTTTCAATTTGCTTAACACGTTCAAGTGGAATAAATGGATCGATACCCCCGTGAAATAAGTAAATAGGTACAGTGATGTTTGTGATTGCTTCTATCCAATCATCTAGAACCATTCCGTAGAAGGGAGCTACTGCGGCAATTTCGCCTGAAAATTTGCAAGCGGTAAGAAAGGACAAACCACCACCTAAGCAAAATCCGGTCACTCCAATCCGCTTTGGTAATACATCTGACTGTGATTTTAGAAAAGCGATCGCAGATCCAATATCCTCCTCTATGGGTTTACCGAAGTCAAGACGATACATCATCGCCATTGCTTGCTCAACCTCTTCATATCCAAATTTATTGTTTGGCAACTCACGATAATACAAATCTGGCGTGAGAATTATGTAACCTTCCTTAGCAATTCGATATGCTACATCTTGAATGTGAGGAGTTAGGCCAAATGCTTCCATGAGTAGAATGACTGCTGGCTTTTGTCCGGGTTCAGTAGGTTTATACAAGAACGCAGGCATTTTTCCATCAGGTGTAGAAATTTTCACCTCTGTCTTTGCGATTTGCACCTTATTACCCCTGTCTATTAGATTTATGTACTATCGTAAGATAAGAGATTGAGAGTTATAGCAATTTTAGATTTTGGGTGAAGTATCTAGATTGATCAACTTTTGTGAAGTCTTCCAGCTCGCTTTCCTGGGGAACGCTAGCGCGCGCTCATAAGAAACAACCATCATCGGTTCGCGTAGCGTCTCGCAGAGATGGTAGGGACTTCCGCAGAATCCGTTAAAAAAACAAAAAACCAGGGTTGTTATCCCTGGTGTTATTAGCAATTATTACCAATGGAAAATGAGAAGTTTTAACCTTTGGCAGTCGCAAAAAAGCTAATGTGATAAGGAGTGCCTTTAGCTGGATGTAACTGAACTTCTTTGAGTACAGTTTTACCAGTCCATTGCAAGTCAGGAATGTTGAGTTCAATCTCTGTTTTTTCAACAGCAGCACTTTTCAGTAGACGTTCTACGGTTTTAGCGTCAACTACTAAAGAAATTGATTCTCTACCGTTGTGTCCGTATAAGTTAGCGGGGATGAATCCAGAACGGCGTAAAGCTTTGGGTTTGCTACCTTCTGGTCTAGTTTTAGATTCGACAGTCAGAGCCATATCAGTTATCAGTTATCAGTTATCAGTTATCAGTCTACGCACTTAGCAAGGAAGCGGGAGTCCCGTTTGGTTGCAGTAAGGCGCGTTTTGGCCCGTGAATTGGGTCTTCTACAATGATGGTTTGATCACGACTCGCACCTAATGAGACGATCGCAATCGGGACTTCCATCAATTCTGCTAGGAATTTCAGGTAGTCTAGTGCTTGCTGTGGCAAGTCTTCCAGGGTGCGGCATTCGCTGGTTGGCACTTGCCATCCTGGTAAGGTTTTGTAAATGGGACGACACTGAGCAAACTTTCTTGCGCTGGTGGGGAAGTTTTCACAGCGTTCGCCATCTATTTCGTAGGCGACACAAACTTGAATTTCCTCTAATTCGTCGAGGACATCGAGTTTGGTAATGGCCATACAGTCCATACCGTTAATTCTCACGGCATAGCGACCAATAACGGCATCAAACCAACCACAACGCCGTTTGCGTCCGGTGGTTGTGCCAAATTCTGCACCGCGATCGCAAAGATGTTCTCCTAATTCACCTTGCAACTCAGTGGGAAATGGCCCTTCCCCTACTCGTGTGGTGTAGGCTTTAGAAACCCCAATCACACGGTCTATCATTGTGGGGCCTAACCCTGTCCCAACACAAGCCCCCCCCGCTACTGGGTTAGAGGATGTGACATAGGGATAAGTCCCATGATCTAAGTCGAGGAGTGTACCTTGCGCCCCTTCAAATAAGATGTTGCGCCGCCGTTGGACTGCATCGTATATTTTAAATGATGTGTCAACAACGTAAGGACGCAGGCGTTCTGCATAACCTAGATACTCATCAATGACCTGCTGCGGGTCTAAAGGTGGTATGTTATACAGCTTTTCTAAAATAACGTTCTTATAATTGATCGTCCATTCCAACTGGTCGCGCAAGGATTTTTCATCCATCAAGTCTAGTACCCTAATTCCTGTGCGCTCTGATTTATCAGCGTAGGTAGGGCCAATCCCTCGACCAGTTGTGCCAATTTTATGGCTTCCCCGTCGTTCTTCTGATGCCTTATCAATTAATCGATGGTAGGGCATCGTAACGTGGGCTGTCTCAGAAATGAGCAGATTTTTGGTAGAAATATTTAAACTTTCTAATTGGTCGAGTTCTTTTATTAAAACTTGTGGATCGATGACTGTTCCACAGCCAATCACGCATTCTGTCTCTGGATACAAAATACCAGAGGGAATCAAGTGCAGTTTAAAGGTCTGACCCTTGACTACAATTGTATGTCCAGCATTCACACCCCCCTGGTAACGTACTACCACATCTGCGGATCTGCTGAGTAAGTCAGTTATTTTACCTTTTCCTTCATCGCCCCATTGGGCCCCTATAACAATGACGTTAGCCAAGCTTTTATTATTGAGGTAAAGTTTCCACAAAGAACCATTATCAACATATTCTGCAATATTTGTCAATACTTATTGGGCATTGGGCATTGGGCATTGGGGAGGCGGTGCGATGGGCGGGTTTCCCGACTTGTAGCAACTGCCGTCATTGGGCATTGGGCATTGTATTTTTCTCCCCCTGCTCCCCCTGCTCCCCCTGCTCCCCCTGCTCCCCCTGCCCCCTGCTTCCTCCTCCCAGTCCTCAATCCCGAGAATTTACACAATCTTCTGAGAGGTACACATTTTTTTCTTCAGTATATTTGTTAATATTATTAAAATTTTATAGACAAATTATCACTATGGCTTTATATGCTGAGTTGCATAGACACTTGGGCGGTTCTGTTGTTCCCCGTGTCTTATGGCGTTATTTTGAGCGACATTCATCAGAGTTAATTTCTCGTTTTAGCAATTATCCGGAATTTGAAGATTTTTACACTCGACCCCGTAATACTCTGGATGAATACCTAGAACTGCATACTTTAGTAGAAAGTGTGCAAACAGCAGAGACTTTACCTTACTTTATTTATCGCTTAGTACGTGGTGCTTATATTTTTGAGAATTTGGCTTATCTGGAACTACGTTATACTCCGTACTTACGAACACCAGAGCATTTGAGTCAGTTTGAGAGAATTGACAAAATGACGGAAATTGTGGAGGTGGTGGGGAAAGCCAGCCGTTTATCAGAATATCCGATTGTTACTAGCCAAATTTTGTGTATGCACTCGCGGCTACCCTATGAGGTGAATAGGGCAATTATTGATTTAGCTGCACAAAATAGAGAGTATGTCTGTGCTGTGGATATAGCTGGTGGTGATAGTCACTATGGCGATCGCCTGTCAGAATTGATTAATCTATATGATTATGCGCGATCGCTAGGAATAAACACCACCGGACATCTGTACGAAACTACCGATGGTTGCTACCCAGAATTATTACCTTACCTAATGCGAATTGGTCACGGTATCCAAATTCCTCTATTGTATCCAGAGTTACTTTCAGAAGTGGCAAGACGTGGTCAATGTTTAGAGGTGTGTCCAACAACTTACATAAAAACAGGCACTTTACAAGATATCCGGCAACTGAAATTAGTTTTCGACCGATGTTTTGAGGCTGGTGTAGATGTAGCTATTTGTACGGATAATGCTGGACTGCATAATGTGCGTTTGCCTTTTGAGTATGAAAACCTTTTGACTTACGACATTATCAATTTTGAACAGCTACAAGCCTGTCAGGATGCAGCTTTCCGCCACGCCTTTGCTTGGCCACATGGTCAACGACCAGCATATCTACTGCATGGTTTATTACAACCAAAACTAGCTACAGCTTTGGTAAATTAGAGGTTAGGGCATGGGGCATTGGGCATTGGGCATTGGGCATTGGGCATGAGGTAAATACAGCAGATTCGATGTTGATGAGGTACAGCAACTGATTGAAAAAAGTAATG
>JBODRP010000068.1:0-19859 GCA_050633005.1 Trichormus sp.
TAACTTCCTTTGTTGAAACTTTTGCGTATAGCTCAATAATTTAATCAAGTTATTAACTTGATTTCAGATGTCATTAATCTTCCAACGTGGATAATAGAATTTGAAATATTTTCAAGTAAGTGATTATAGTCACATTAATATTGTGTCAGTAATCACTAATAATTTTTTATTTGTATTATAAAAGCGTTTTTCTCATACACAGCACTATTCTTTTGTTGAATGCTGCTCTTTTTTATCCCACATTCCGCACCCTTAACTGTCACTAGCGGTTATTACGGAAGCCAATTTAGCAAAAAAGAGTAAAAGCATACATTTATCTAGAAAAAAATACATTTGGGATAGAAAAAT
Organism: Trichormus sp.; assembly: GCA_050633005.1. Lineage (GTDB taxonomy): Bacteria > Cyanobacteriota > Cyanobacteriia > Cyanobacteriales > Nostocaceae > Trichormus. Next base: position 349 of record JBODRP010000068.1, read on the forward strand.
TACTCAAATGTATTCTCAATAAGAAGCAATAAATAACGAGGGTGCTTTAAGAGAAAATTTAATAATATAATTTTATTCTTAGAGGCTTAATATATTATTGTAAATTATAATTATCTATAACTGATATCTTGAACCTATCCCACTAATACCAGATTGTGGTATGCCAAAATAGCAAAACGGAAATTCTGCTTATCAAAGTTAATACATCATTCTAAACAGCCTCTAAAGCGGCTTTGGATGTGATGAATGATAAATCACATCTGAAACAAAAAACAGAAGCCTTATAGGCGAAAATAACTCAAGCTTTTTTCTAGTAGGTTCTTAGAAATTCTGAGAGACAACTTGTATCAGTAAATTATAAATTTAAATTATATTAAGAAGTATCAAGTATAAATTATTTCTATTCCAGCCATCCATTTCTATCACTTCCCATAGGGTAAATTAAGCTTACGCCATGAGAGAAAACTGAGAGAAAAAATGGATGGCTGGTAGTGGGTGACGAGGGATTTGAACCCGCAACCAATAGATTAAGAGTCTACTGCTCTACCGTTGAGCTAGTCACCCATGCAGACAATTACAATAGCAATATTATAGTTAATTCGTCAATATAAAATCAACTGAAGACTATGATTTAGTAGATACGGGGAATTTGATGATAAATTTAGTTTGACTGGCGATACTTTCTACAAGAATCGAGCCACCCAAGTGTCTGACCATTTTTTTGACTAGAGCCATTTCCAAGCCTGTACCGCTATATTTCCAAGGGTCATTTTTGCATAGGTGATAGAATGGCTCAAATATCCGAACTTGCTCATGGATAGGAATTTCTAATCCAGAATTGGTGATACTGAGTTGTATTTCTGTGGCTTTTGTCTGAGCAGATACTGTAATTGATTCTCCTGGTGGTGTGTATTTGCAGACATAGCTGAGTAGTTCGGTGAGAATTCGCTCTAGTTCGGTAATATCAGTTTCTAAGGGTGGAATGACATCAGCAATATCTAGTGTTAATTGCTGTCGTTGGCAACTAGTGATGTCTAAAAAAGATGCGACGATGGGAGGAAGCCAGGTTTGTAAGTCAACAGTGATGAGTGTTGGGGGTTCGGGTTCGGTTTCTAGATGGATGAGTGTGAGTAAATCGTTAATTAGTCTGCTTTCTCTGCCACACTCGTTATGTAGAATCTGCAAGAGTTGGGGGAGGATTTCAATATCTAATGTGCCGTTAGGTAAGAGAATACTTTCGAGGGTTTGAGCAGCTAGACTAATATTTGTGATGGGTGTTTGCAGTTCATGGGAGAGGTTTTTGAGGAATTGTTGAGTCAGGCGTTCTCTGGTTTCTAGTTTTTTGATGCGTGCTTGTTTGATAGTGTTGAGCCGTGTTTGGCGGATAGCGATCGCACATTCATCGGCTAAAGTTTGTACTAGGCCAATTTCTAGCTCGTTAAACATTTCTTGGTTAGGTTTGATGAGCCAAAGATTACCTAAAATACCTTGCTGGTCAAAAATAGGACAAGCTAGCTGAGTAATTACTAGTAGTTTGGGATGCCATCCGGGTACTATTTCCACAGACTGGAAATGTTGTTTTTCCAATAGTGGTTGATAGATTTCCGTCAAATCTTCAGGCTTTCTGGTGATGCCTTGGTATGTAGGCTGGGTATCTGTATACTCACACACAACACTAGCAACACTGCAATCAGAGTTATAGAGTTCAATATAACAAGACTCAAGTTGTAGTAACTTAGCTAATTCCTGGGTGACATGAGCGAAAATTTGCGTTTCATCTTGATAATCTCGGATGTATGCAGTGATTTTGGTAACTAAGCTTTGAAAGCTTTTTGTCTGCTGGAACTGATTTTGATATGCCTGTTTTTGTAAGTCTAGTTCCTGGTTTAGATGTTTGATTTGCTGTTGTAGTTCTCCTTGGTGAGTGGCAATTCCTAGTTGGGTTGCTAGTTGTTGTACAAAATCAATTTCTATTTGCTGCCATTGGTGGGGTTCATGGCAATATTGAGCGATTAATAACCCCCAGACATTTCGCCGTGATAAAATTGGCACGACTAAATGCGCTCTGACTTGCAATGAGTTTAAAAAGTCTCTTTGGCAAGTATTAATTCCAGTCTGATAAATATCTTCAATGATTTGAGTGCAACATCGCCCTTGATGTTGGTGCTTACTATTTAAACAGGGATCTCGAAAGCTTTTACCCAATAGAGAAATGTCTGGTTTGGCTGTAGCTTCAGCAATGACTACTCCATTACCGTTAGCTTGCATTTGATAGATGAGAATGCGATCGCAATTTAACCATTGTCGCAAATCCTGAGCAGTTTCATGGAAAATCACATCTAAGTCTAAAGAGTCGTGAATTTTTTGGATAATTGCTGCTAATATGTGTTCTCGCTCTGCTTGAATCTCTCTAGCTTGGGCTACTTGTTGAGCAGGGGTGATATGGCTACTAGTACCGATAATCCGATAAATTCTAGAGTTATTATCCCGCAATGGCGTAAGCGTTGTACTCCACCATGTCGGCACTCCCTGAAATTGTAAACATTGTTCGTAGGAAATAGTTTTCCCCAAGCGCACACAATCAGTATAACGCTGACGCACCTGCGCCGCATCTATGGGGGTAAGAATATCCTCTGGTTTTTTCCCCCGTAAATCTTGTGAACGAATACCTATCCATCTCTCATGGGTAGGATTAAGTCCTACATAACAAAAATCTCCATTCTCTAAAACATCCACCACAAAGATAGATGTCTGCACAGAGTCATACATACTTAGTAGTAGCTGTTCACCACTACTTTTTTCATTTACTGCTGTGCCAAAAATCAGATTAACATGAGATTCTTCCTGCAACTTGACCGTAGATTCTAATGAATTGATATTCATGGGAGAGTCCCTGTTCGATAGTAATGACTCTTTGAGGCACTTTATTGGAGCATTTTGCCCTTAGAAAAGGGTTATAGTGCCTCAAGCAAATTCTTGTTAGTTTTTGCTTACGATATTTGAGCCTTTCTTTAATTCTTATCAGAAATATAGGCAAATTAATAGCAATCAGCTTAACAAATCCTAGTTTGTGAAGGTTAAAACGCATTTGTCAGCTAAGATAATTTTATGGATTTTCTTTATTAAGATTTAATTAATATTGTTGCATATACTTAAGTAATATCAAACTATTAGATTAATTAATGTAATATTTATTAACAAATTACTGATTCGTTGATAAATCTATAAGCTGTCATACCTGTGAGGATAGCAACTATTAGCCAAGTGATAGCTAACCCTAGGACTTCCCCTAAAAATAAGCCAGTCATCCGGTGTAAGATGATTCCCAGAGTGTAACCAATAGGTAAAGCCACAGCCCAACTGAGAGAATTAACTATAATCCATTGCCAAGACCAAGACGTAGGCTGACGAATTGCTAACCATTGGGCTAATCCAATGGCAAAGCCACCAAATGCTCCATATAATGCCCCAAAATAGAGTCTCAAAGCCAGAATTTGGGAAGATGGTATACTCCAACCGATTGCACCCATACCTATAACCGTGAGTAGTACCCAAGCTGTGACAGTTAAGATAATCCATCTTATAGTGTAGATATTTTCTCTGAGAATGAGACTTTGGGGAAGTGCGATCGCAATTCCACCCATCGCCGCTTGTATTACACCAATTTCTGCTCGTTCGCCAATTTCAATCCAGCACAAACTAGCCAAAAAACCGCCAAAAGTCGCTAAAATCCAAAGCAAGACAAATTTTAACGATGTTTGAGCAAAGAAGTTTGGCATCCAATTTTACTGAGATTTTGAAGAAAGAGCGATCGCACTTTTATCTACATTTAAGCATCAATGCTAGCACATATGCTATCATAATAGTATGGCAATTAAAATTGTGGTTGATACTAGCGTTTTTATTAGTGCGCTCATTAGTTCCAAAGGCTCTAGTAGAGAAGTCATCCGACGCTGCTTACAAGGGGAGTATCAACCTTTGATGGGAAATGCTTTATTTTCAGAATATGAGTCAGTTATTCAGCGAGAAGAAATTATTGCCCAATGCCCCTTAAATAGTGTAGAAATCTCTGCTTTAGTCTCATCCTTTATGAGTGTCAGTCAATGGATTTCTATTTATTACTTATGGCGACCTAATTTAAAAGATGAAGCCGATAATCACTTAATTGAATTAGCAATTGCTGGTAATGCTCAAATCATTACCACAAATAATACTAAAGATTTCCAAAATGCTGAATTGTTGTTTCCTAATTTATCAATTTTAAAACCCGAAGAGCTTATTAGGAGTTAAGTACCAATGGCGACTTTAACTATTCGCTTACCAGACGATAAACATACCAGATTAAAAGAACTAGCCCTAGCTAGAGGGATCAGCGTCAATAAACTGATTGAAGAACTTTCTACCATAGCTCTAGCAGAATTTGATGCTCATACTAGATTTAAAGCAATGGCTGCAATTGGTAATCCAGAAGAAGGCTTAAGAATATTAGCTAAACTGGATACATTAATGGAATAGAGTATTGTGTCATCAGTCAATTCCCTATTACCTATCACTTGTTACCTATTCTTACCTATTGTCAATGGCCTGTTGGCTTTAGCTGCAAACAAATCACCAAAAACCTTGCGTCGTTTTTGGGGTGATTCTGGTGTGATGTAACCCCACAGACTTTCCCAGTAAAAGAAAGACATACCAAAAAATTGGCGATCGCGCACTGCTTCTACCTGTCCTTGCACCTGTGCAATTTTCACTGGATTCCGTAAAGTCCCTGTAGAAATCCCAATCGCTACAGGAATTTTAGTTTGAGCTAATTTAACCGATGGTGTGTCTAAGTCTGACAAGAAACTAGTTTGATCACTACGATAAACCTGCAAAATCAACTCATCTATTAAACCATTTTTTACCCAACTTTCCCAATCTTGCAAATAGTTCTTATAAGCAAAAGATTGCGGATTAGGAGACAAAGAAATTTTCATATTAGGTTTTATTTCCTTAACCGCTTTATATATTTTGCCCATAAACCCAGTAATTTTATTAGCCCGCCAACTCATCCATTCTGGGTTCAAAGGGTCACTCGGAGGACTTTTACCTTCATGTTCTTTTTGATATAGTTCAATAGTAAAAAAGTCATAACCAAACTGTACAGGCATTCCAAAATGATCATCAACTTGAATCCCATCAACATCATAATTCTTGACAACTTCTAAAATTAACGACAAAATAAACTCTTGCACTTCAGGATGTAAGGGATTTAGCCAAGCTAATTTATTCGTCGGCTCATTGTCTGCTGGTAGCATTTCACTAATAGTTTTTTCCCCTCGCTTGCCAATTGTTAACCAATCAGGATAACGCTTCGCCAATTCTGAATCAGCAGGAGTCATAAAACCATATTCAAACCAGGGAATCACAGTTAAACCTTTCGGTTTAGCTAAATTCAATAACTTTTTTAAAACATCTTGTCCACCATGTGCAGTATTTAGCCAAGGTTCAACCTCTCTACCTGTAAATAATTTAGCTACATTACTTTTATAAAAAGTATGTCCCCGATTCCAAACTACAGGATAAATAGTATTAAAATTGAGTGCAGAAAGTTGATTTACAGCCCTGTCAATACCCCAAGGGACATAAAGCACACCACTAGCTACATTAGTGAGCCAAACCCCACGAATTTCTGTTGTAGTTGGTAGATTGTTTCTTTCTTGATAATTAGATAATGAAGGATCAGAAAATATTGTTAAGGACAATATAAGTTGTACACACAGCACATAAAACAAACAAAGTTTTGCCAACCGATTCATGTGTGGTTTTGACTTCGTTGGGTAGATAAATTAAGCAATACGCAATCAATCATGATTTTTCTGGATAATGTAGAAATATCATAATAAACTGCCAAGACAAAAAGTGCCAAATAAAAACTTGTCACTTTACATCTTGGCTTAAATTTAACTATTGAGTAGTTAGCAGTGAACACTTATTTGGTTCGTAGTAAGGGCTTTAGCCCTTTATCTTAAATCCTCAATTAGTAAGGTGCGTCAGAGCCTGTTAAAAACCGGGTTTTTTGTTCAGAAACCCGGTTTTTGACGCACCCTACATTTTAAATCTTTATCAAAATCTCTCTACACCTGCAAACTGCTGATCAATCTTGTTATTTGCAGCCTCTCCACAAGTGCGCGGTGTAGGAAATATCTTGCCAGGATTTGCTAAACCTTGGGGATTAAAAACTTGTCTTACCCACTGCATACTTTCCAAATCAGCATCACTAAACATATCCGGCATATAGCATTTTTTATCTGCACCTATACCATGTTCTCCAGAAATACTACCGCCAACTCTGACACAAAGTTTCAAAATTTCTCCGCCCAATTCCTCAACTTTTTCTAACGCACCAGGAACAGCGTTATCAAACAGAATCAATGGATGCAAATTCCCATCACCAGCATGAAATACATTCGCAATTTGATAACCAAATTTTTGACTTAATGCCTCAATTTCTTGTAAAACATAGGGTAACTGCGTGCGAGGAATTACCCCATCCTGCACATAATAATCTGGGCTTAAATGTCCCGCCGCCGCAAACGCTGCTTTTCTTCCCTTCCACAACTTCAAGCGCGTTTCTGCATCACTAGCCGAAGTCACATTCCGCGCCCCATTCTTCTTACAAATTTCTGCAACTCGCTTTTTATTTTCTGCAACTTCGATTTCTAAACCATCAATTTCAACTAACAGAATCGCTGTAGCATCACGGGGATAACAATTAGTAGCAACCACATCTTCTACAGCGTTAATACTAATATTATCCATCATTTCCATACCACCAGGAATTATCCCCGCACTGATAATATCAGAAACAGTTTCCCCGGCAGCTTCTACAGTCGTAAAATCTGCTAACAGTACACAAATTGATTCTGCACTTTTCAGGATTCTGAGGGTAATTTCTGTAGCAATTCCTAAAGTACCTTCCGAACCTACAAAGACACCTGTTAAATCATAACCAGGAGTTTCAGGAATTTCTCCCCCTAAATCGACTATTTCCCCCGTTGGCGTGACGATTTTTAAACCTAAAACGTGGTTAGTAGTTACACCATACTTTAAGCAATGCACCCCGCCGGAGTTCTCCGCCACATTTCCCCCAATTGAGCAGATAATTTGGCTTGATGGATCAGGAGCGTAGTAAAATCCAGCACCACTGACAGTCTGAGTTACCCAACTGTTAATTACTCCTGGCTGCACTACAATGCGTTGATTATCTAAATCCACATTCAGAATTTGCCGCATTAAAGAAGTTACAATTAAAACCGAGTCATCAGAAGGTAACGCGCCGCCAGATAAACCAGTTCCCGAACCCCGTGCGATGAAAGGTACAGCATACTGGTTGCATATCTTCACTACCGCCGCCACTTGTTCTGTCGTGCGTGGTAACACCGCCACAGCCGGGCGTTGACGATAACTAGTTAAACCATCACACTCATAGGTGATGAGTTCTTCACGCCGTTGCACTACGCCATTTGTACCTAGCACTGCCTCGAATGCTTTGATGATGGGTTTCCAGTTACGTTGTTGTTTATCTTGGGTAAGCATAGATTTTTATTTAACTACCAGGTGGGTAAGTTTAATTACTATTGTGGACAGAATAGCAGTTTAGGGGGGTGATGAGGCGATCGCTCTAATATTTAAACTTTATCAGATATAGCAAATTAGTGATTGTAGCAATCTTTAATCAATCAGTTTACCTCTTTTATCTACACAACAGAATATTTCAATCGCAATCAATTTACCTAGAAATAACGCTCTTAAATCAATGGATAAAATCATGGTTGAGCAACTTCTCATAAATAATGATGATTTCTATGTTCCAGATGCCAACCTGCTAGTTACTGAAAATGATATACCTATAGACAATTTTGCATCTGCCAAACAACAACGCTTATTAGTCGGCTCTCTTTATAGTTCTTTACAAAAACAAACTTTTTTAGCAGCAGCTAATGTCGGCGTATATCATAGAGACAAAGAGCCGCCAATTGTACCCGATGTTTTCCTCAGCTTAGATGTTCAAGTGCCTGAAAATTGGTGGGAGAAACAAAATCGCTGTTATATGGTGTGGCGATTTGGTAAACCTCCAGAAGTCGTGATTGAAATTGTTTCTAATCAAGAAGGTGACGAACTCGGTAAAAAGCTGCAAATTTATGAACAAATGCGAGTCAGTTACTACATTGTTTATGATTCCACTCAGCAATTAGGAGAAAACATCCTACGGGTTTATGAATTGAGGGGAAGACGCTATTTTGAAACCTCCGAAACTTGGCTAGAACAAGTGGGTTTAGGTGTCACTCTCTGGGAAGGCAAATTTGAAGGTAGACAGGATACTTGGTTACGCTGGTGCTATCAAGACGGTAGTGTTTTACTGACTGGTGATGAACTCGCTCAACAGGAAAGACAATGTACTGAACAGGAACGACAACGCGCCGAACAAGCAGAAGAACGCGCTCAGTTACTAGCAGAAAGACTGCGAGCAATGGGAATTGATCCTGATTCAGTGTAAATTAAACACGATATCTAGAGGCTTTTAATCAAAAGTCTCTACTTATTGTTGATAAATTCTTGTATACGTTGCCAAACATTCTCTAACAAATCAGGATTATTAGCATCAAACCATTCAATTTGAGGATATGCTCTAAACCAAGTCCGTTGGCGTTTGGCAAATTGTCGTGTATGCAAAACTGTTAATTCTTTGGCTGTCTCTAAAGAAATTTCTCCCCTTAAATGTTGCTTTATTTCTTGATAACCTAAAGTATGCAACAAAGGTAAATCAGCACCATATTTTTGACACAGATATTCAACTTCTGCTACTAAACTATCTTTAATCATTTGCTCAGTGCGTTGATAAATACGTTGTGCTAATTTCTCGACATCACAATCTAAACCAATCTGCAAAATGGGATAAGTCGGGGGATTTTCACCTTGCTGCTCAGAAATGGGAATCCCCGTCACATAAAATACTTCTAAAGCTCGTAAAGTTCGTACAGGATCATTAGGATGAATTTTTTTTGCAGCCGTGGGATCAACTTGCTGCAACATACCGTAGAGCGTATTTTGTCCGAGTGATTCGAGTTGCGATCGCAATTCATAATTTGGTGCAACTTTAGGAATCTTCATCCCCTGTACAATCGAGCGAATATACAAGCCAGTACCCCCCACCAAAAATAGTGGAGAAACACCAAGAGAATTAATTAAATTTTGCGTCTCTTCTTGATAGTCTGCTACCGTCATTGTTTCCTGGGGATCGCAGATATCTATCAAATAATGAGGAACTAATTCTTGTTCCGTTAACGTTGGTTTCGCCGTTCCAATATTAAACTCACGGTAAACCTGACGCGAATCAGCACTAAGAATTACAGAACCCAACCGCATCGCCAAATTCAAAGCCAACCCAGATTTCCCCGTCGCCGTAGCACCACAAATTACGATTAGTTTAGTCATTAGTCATTAGTCAATAGTCAATAGTCACTACTCATTACTTATTACTCATTACTCATTACTTCTACCTTGTCACCCATACCCAGTCCCCAGTCCCCAGCCCCCAATCCCCAATTCCCTCCCTCTATGCTAAAATCTTGAAGCCTTCGACACTTCCCATACCAGACGCTACAAGCTTTTTGTCTTTTCTACTCAAAACCCCCTAGTGTATGTTATAAATCTGTGAAATTTGCAATATCAGGGAATTAATTCAAAAAACTTATGGGGATACATCCCCTATATAAACTTCTCATAAAAATGCCCTACAGTCGCCATCAAGGCTTTTGTGTTAAAATTTTGGTGTGTTTTGACTTTATAGCCTTTGGGCGATTTCAACCCCACGCATCAGGAGAATTTTCATGACGAGCAGTTACAGTGCCGATCAGATTCAAGTTCTGGAAGGTCTGGAAGCCGTCCGCAAACGACCGGGGATGTACATAGGTTCTACCGGGCCGCGAGGACTCCACCATTTAGTATATGAGGTAGTAGATAATTCTATTGATGAAGCTTTAGCAGGTTACTGTACTCATATAGAAGTTGACCTCAATGCTGATGGTTCAGTGGCAGTCACAGATGATGGTCGGGGGATTCCTACCGATACTCACTCACGCACAGGAAAATCGGCTCTAGAAACCGTGTTAACTGTACTGCACGCTGGCGGTAAGTTTGGCGGTGGTGGTTATAAGGTTTCTGGGGGATTGCACGGGGTTGGGATTTCTGTTGTTAATGCTTTATCGGAAGTTGTAGAAGTCACAGTTTGGCGAGATAAAAAAGTTCACACCCAGCGATATGAACGGGGTATTCCTGTCACGGAACTCATCGCCAAGCCTGATAAAGAAGGGAGAACAGGAACATCTGTTAAATTCAAGCCAGATCATCAAATTTTTACTACTGGGACTGAGTTTGATTACATTACCCTCTCAGCTAGGTTACGGGAATTAGCGTATTTGAATGCGGGAGTGAAAATCACTTTCACCGATAACCGTCTAGAACTCCTCAAAAGCGATACACCCAAGGTAGAAAGCTACGAATATAAGGGTGGGATTCGGGAATATATCGCTTACATGAACCGTGAGAAGCAACCACTACACGAAGAAATTATCTATGTACAGGGAGAACGCAATAACGTTCAAATAGAAGTTTCCTTACAGTGGTGTACAGATGCTTATACGGATAACGTGCTGGGTTTTGCCAATAACATTCGGACTGTTGATGGTGGAACTCACTTAGAAGGTTTGAAAGCGGTTTTAACTAGAACCTTAAATGCGATCGCCCGTAAGCGCAATAAAATTAAAGAAAACGAACCCAACCTCAGTGGCGAACACGTCCGCGAAGGTTTGACGGCGGTAATTTCCGTAAAAGTTCCAGACCCCGAATTTGAAGGACAAACCAAAACTAAACTTGGTAACACTGAAGTTAGAGGTATTGTTGATTCCTTAGTAGGAGAAGTTTTAACCGAATACCTAGAATTTCACCCCAGCATTGCCGACTCCATTTTAGATAAAGCTATCCAAGCATTCAAAGCCGCAGAAGCAGCACGCCACGCACGGGAGTTAGTCAGACGTAAATCTGTACTAGAATCTTCCCCATTACCTGGTAAATTAGCGGATTGTAGCTCCCGCGACCCTGGAGAATCCGAGATATTTATCGTCGAAGGCGACAGTGCGGGCGGTTGTTTTTTTGGATACACCGTAATTCCACTTACGGATGGACGCAATATTACCCTCAAAGAACTGGTTGCAGAGCAGGAAATGGGTAAAGAACATTTCTGCTACACCATCCGAGAAAGCGGCAATATCGCTATAGAAAGGGTAATTAATGCCCGTATGACCAAAGCTAATGCAGAGGTAATTAAACTAACATTAGATAATGGGGAAGAGATCATTTGTACACCAGATCACCCCTTCATGTTACGTGATGGTACTTATAAAGCAGCAGCATTATTGACTCCAGAAGATTCCTTAATGCCCTTTCATCGCCAACTTTCCTCCAAAAATGAGCGAGGAACTGGACTCAATGGCTATGAAATGGTTTGGAATCCCTTAAACGACAAATGGATTTACACTCATCTTTTAGCAGATTTTCATAATCTGGAGCATGGGGTATATCAATCCTCTGATGGTAGTCATCGTCATCATGTTGATTTCAATAAACTCAACAACAACCCAAACAACATTAAGCGGATGACACCAGAGGCGCACTTAGAACTACATCGCCAAAACATCCAAAAAACCCTGCATCGTCCAGATGTAATTGAAAAAAGCCGTCAAATTCACCAGAGTGAAGAGTTTCGCGCCTTCATGAGTGAACGGATGCGCGACGAAAAAACGCGAGAAATTCTTTCCCAACAGGCAAAAGCACAATGGGAAGATGAAGCATATAAAGCGTTTATGGTTGCTAAATGGCGCGAGTTTTATGAAACTAATGAAAATTATCGTTTAGAAAACAATGCGCTGCTCAATCACGCCCAGCAAGAATATTGGAGTGATGAAGCAAATCGTCTCGCCCAGTCGCAACGAGTACAAGAGTATTTTGCTAATAATCCTCAAGCGCGTCGGGTACTTTCAGAATTAGCCCAGAAACAATGGCAAGATGAGACTTTACTGGAGTGGCGACGGGAAAAAACTAAAGAACAATGGACACCAGAATTTCGTGCTAAACGTCGAGAGGCTCTAGAAAAAACTTACTACTTCAAAACTTTAGCAGCTTTGAAGGAAGTAGAACTGCAATTGGGATGCTTAGATTTAGAAGCTTATCGACTTTACCGCCGACAAACAGCCGACAAGTCAATGTTACGTTGGGAGACATTTTGCGATCGCTATTTCCAAGGTAGCAGAGTCAGAGCGCGGGAAGTCGTGAAAAATTACAATCACCGTGTCGTCAGCATTGAACGTTTAGCAGAACCAGCCGATGTTTATGACATTGAAGTTCCCAACACTCATAACTTCGCTATAGCTGCTGGTGTATTCGTCCATAACAGTGCAAAACAAGGACGCGATCGCCGTACCCAAGCTATCCTGCCTCTACGCGGTAAAATCCTCAATATCGAGAAAACTGACGACTCGAAAATCTATAAGAACAACGAAGTTCAAGCCTTAATCACAGCTTTGGGTTTAGGTGTCAAAGGCGAAGAGTTTGACTCTTCCCAACTGCGTTATCATCGGATTGTCATCATGACCGACGCTGACGTAGATGGGGCGCACATCCGCACACTGCTGCTGACATTCTTCTATAGATATCAGCGATCGCTCATTGAACAAGGCTTTATTTACATTGCTTGCCCCCCATTATATAAAGTAGAACGGGGACGCAATCATGAATATTGCTATAGCGATCGTGAATTGCAAGACATACTGGCTAAATTCCCAGCCAACGCCAACTATACCATTCAACGATTCAAAGGTTTAGGTGAAATGATGCCTGGACAACTTTGGGACACCACCATGAATCCCCAAACGCGCACCCTCAAGCAAGTAGAAATTGAAGACGCTGCCGAAGCTGATCGCATCTTTACAATTTTAATGGGCGATCGTGTCGCACCCAGACGGGAATTTATCGAAACCTACGGTTCTAAGCTTAACTTCAACGATCTTGATATCTAATCACCTCATCAGCTTCACATAAACTTACGAGTCGTGATGCGTAAAGCCCCCAAGAATAAAGCACAAAACTTATTGGTTTTGTGCTTTATTTCTGTGTTAGGTTGACCGCGCCTCTGGTTGGTGACACAACGCAGGGGCATTTTGATTTTTAATTTATTCCTACAAAGCGTTATCCGCTTCGTAGATTTATTGTATAATGTATCTAGGAGGTGAGCAAGTGTTTAATCTGACGTATGAGTTCAAACTAAAACCGACACAAGCGCAAGTCACTATATTTGAGCAGTGGCTTGAGCAGTGTAGGCGTGTTTGGAATTATGCTCTAGCAGAAAGGAAAGACTGGTATAAATCCCGGTCGTGTCCTATTAACGCTTGCTCAATCCGGTCTGAATACATCATTCCTGCCGACGCACCACGACCAACCTACGCTAGTCAATGTAAGTCATTGACTAGAGCGAGGAATGAAATACCAGCACTAGGGGAAGTTCCCGCGCAAATGCTACAGCAGGTATTGAGGTTGGTAGAGGGCGCGTTTGTCTCCATGTGGGAGCGTAATCATGGATTTCCCAGATTCAAGAAACAAGGGCGGATGCGCTCATTTGTGTTTCCACAGTTGGGAATAAACCCAGTGCAGGGAAGTCGGGTAAAACTTCCTAAAATTGGTTGGGTTAAATTCCGTCAATCTCGCCCCATCCCTGAAGGTTGCACCATCAAGCAAGCTCGTGTAGTCAAGCGGGTTTCTGGTTGGTATGTGATGCTAACTTTGCAGTGGAATGTGTCTGTACCTCAAATCCTCCCGCATGGTGACATGATTGGGGTTGATGTTGGACTCACAAATTTTGTGGCTACTTCTAACGGGTTAACTGTCAACCGCCCTAAGTTCTTTGTGGATGCCGAACGCAAGCTGAAATTGCTGCAACAGCGCGTTTCACGAAAGAAGTTAGGGTCTAATAATTGGCGCAAAGCCCAAAGGAAGGTGGCTAAACTACATGAATACATCGCTAATCGTCGTAAAGACTGGCATTGGAAATTAGCCCATCAACTCTGTAATGGGGTTGGTGCGGTGTTTGTGGAGGATTTGAACTTAATTGGTTTAGCTAGAGCGATGTTAGGTAAACATTCCCTGGATGCTAGTTGGGGTCAATTCTTCCAAATACTAGAGCAATGCTGTTTTAAGCGTGATGTATTCTTTATGAAGGTGGATAGCCGCAAGACAAGTCAAATCTGCCCTAACTGTGGACATGAAACGGGGAAGAAAGACTTGTCAGAACGGGTTCATCATTGTAGTAATTGCGGCTACGTAACTGATAGGGATGTTGCAGCCGCGCAAGTCGTTCTCTCTAGAGGATGTGCAGCCGTAGGGCATACGGTCAAGATGCTTTCTGAGGGTAAAGTCGTTGGACTCCCCGTGATGAAAGAATCCCCCGTTTTATAACCGGGGGAGTGTCAACCTTCACTATGCCATTAACCTTGCATTGACACTCCTCAGCCTAAAGGCATGAGGATTATTGCTTCATCCGTCCTCCCTAGAAACCTGAATATAAAATATTCAAATCTCCCCGTTTGGATACGTCCACAAGCATACACGGACTGCCCGACCGCGTTTGAAACGATTTCTTCAATTTTTGCTTTACTCCCAAATTTATACAAGATTTAGGATTTTTACTACCAGGGTTCTGGATGTCTTCGACAAGCCAAGCCAAAGGCTTGTCTACAGGAGTTGTCCACTTGACCTACTTCGTTTTTTATGTATGCGCTTTACCGCTAAAAATATCATATCACGAAAGCCGTCCTAGATGGTTACTGAGCTTGTCGAAGTAAGGACGGGGCTTTAAACCCATTTTTCTGGTAAATACTTCTCCGTTGTCTCCCTTGTCTCCCTGCACACCTGCCCCCCTTGTCTCCCCACTCCCCACCCACACAGAAATTTTTTTGTTTTTTTGTTAAGGAAAATTGTTTGATAATATACATTAAGTAATTATTAAATAGATCATCAATTCTTACTGATATTCCAATGCACAAACAATATTTACTGTCAAGTGCTTTTTTGAGTTTGGTTAAATATCCTTTCTTATTGCTGGAGTAATTCACAAGAATATTAATTTTTGGCTACTAAGCTCATTCACGCCACCATCCGAAATGGCATTTGTTAAGCTGGGATAGCAAAGCAGTGTATTAATCAAACTAGTATAACTATGGGAGTATCTCCAGCATCAAAGATGACGAAATCATCATATTTTCCAGGACAT
The DNA here is from genome assembly GCA_050633005.1 of Trichormus sp. Classification (GTDB taxonomy): domain Bacteria; phylum Cyanobacteriota; class Cyanobacteriia; order Cyanobacteriales; family Nostocaceae; genus Trichormus. Next base: position 15,707 of record JBODRP010000068.1, read on the forward strand.
AAGACGAATTTATTACAATTTTTTGACAAGCTGCCAAATTCAAAATAGCTTTAAACTTAATATGAAGACCAAAATTAAGCTTCGGTTTCTGGTAAATCCTCAAACTAGACAATAGTCTGCTACTAGCTAGCTGATATGTTCTTTTTTTAACTTATTGAGAGCTACAGTTTTGTCTGTATTTGATAAAGTTTTGCTTTAAGTCAGCAAATCTATCTAATTTCAACTGTCAAATCCGTTTTCAATTGATTAAAATATCGTTGGATACAATAATCAAACTTTGTCAAGATTCGGAGGTCTGAAATCTCAGCATTGCGCTAATGTGTGAATAAGGCTGAGTTACTCAAATCTCAATTAACTGCCATTTGAGTAGTGTGCAAAACCTTTACTAACTAGTTAAAGTGTTTGACACGTAAAAAGTTCAGTCTTTCTAGACCAGAACTCTCTCTATTGGTGTCTTGATTTAGTGGGAAGTCTTACCCAATTCTCCGGACTGACTCTTTTATGAAGGAAATGTAAAAATGGGTGACTCAATGCTTCTGGAATAAGTTAACATGAAATACACTATTTCTAGGTAATTCGTGTTTTGCATAATACCTAAAATTATGTAAAGACAGCTTTAAATTCCTGAAAATGTAAAGATAATGCCACTGCAATTCAAAAAAACTTTAGCGAAAATTTAAGTGCTTCACTACCATGTTTTATGTCTTTTTGATATTGGTGGCTTTACCTTGCTTAATGACTTCATGATTAACACACAAAAAGAGTGCAATTTTTGTGAAACAGGCTACAATCGGAACAGTCTTTATAGGAAAATATGCCAGCAGTCATAATTCATTTGTACGGAGTGGTAAATTTTTTTATTAAGGCGCATCTTGTTTTTAGGCAAGCGAGTTAAAAATTGTATGCGAGAGCAGCAATTTTGGCTGGCATTGTAAGTGAGTAAGTCAGCATCTAGTGGGGCTTTTCCCATTTATTAAGGAAGAGCAAAACTTCCGAAAAACACCAGGGCAATCAATCTAAAACCCTATTTTTTTATCAACTGGCTCAGTTTAAAAAGAGCAGTAACCAAGTCTTGAGTAATTGATTCTGCAAGGAGCATGAGGAACGCGGCATGAACCAGGCTAACAACGTACTCGATAGCATTTATCAGCCTGACCTAGAAATAATGAATCAGCCTGAAGAAATCGAGTTAGAAGACCTCTTAATTGATGAAGAAGAGGACTTGCTGCTTACCGATGAAGGCGAAATTGATGATTTTTTAGAGCCTCAGTCTGATGAGGACGACGCAAAGTCTGGAAAAGCCGCTAAATCGCGTCGTCGGACACAAAGCAAGAAGAAACACTACACCGAAGACTCGATTCGTCTTTACTTGCAAGAAATCGGTCGAATCCGGCTCTTACGTGCTGATGAAGAAATTGAATTGGCGCGCAAAATTGCCGATTTATTGGAATTAGAACGGGTACGCGATCGCCTGCAAGATCAGTTAGAACGTGAACCCGAATATAGAGAATGGGCAGAGGCAGTACAACTACCATTACCTGCATTTCGTTACCGTCTGCACATTGGTCGCAGAGCAAAAGACAAGATGGTGCAATCAAACCTACGTCTTGTAGTTTCGATTGCGAAAAAATACATGAATCGTGGTTTATCATTCCAGGATTTAATTCAAGAAGGAAGTCTTGGTTTGATTCGGGCGGCAGAAAAGTTTGACCATGAAAAAGGTTATAAATTCTCCACCTATGCTACATGGTGGATTCGCCAAGCTATTACACGGGCGATCGCTGACCAATCCCGCACAATTCGTCTACCAGTTCACCTCTACGAAACCATCTCCCGCATCAAGAAAACTACCAAGTTGTTGTCTCAAGAAATGGGACGCAAACCCACAGAAGAAGAAATCGCCACTCGCATGGAAATGACCATCGAGAAATTACGGTTCATTGCTAAATCTGCTCAATTACCAATTTCCTTAGAAACACCTATTGGTAAAGAAGAAGATTCCCGCTTAGGTGATTTTATTGAATCGGACGGTGAAACCCCAGAAGACCAAGTTTCTAAAAATCTTCTGCGTGAAGACCTCGAAAAAGTCCTCGATAGTCTCAGCCCCCGCGAACGCGATGTCCTCAGACTCCGTTACGGTTTAGATGACGGACGCATGAAGACCTTAGAAGAAATCGGGCAAATTTTCAATGTCACCCGTGAACGGATTCGTCAAATAGAAGCTAAAGCACTCCGTAAGTTACGCCATCCGAATCGCAACAGCGTACTTAAGGAATATATTCGCTAATCAAACCTCAATCTTCAATAGTCAATAGTCAATAATCAAACTGTTTCACTCTTGACTGTGGACTTTGGACTATTGATCAACAACAATAAAAAACCTGGGGGGTAGTTGATCTCCCAGGTTTTTTGTTTATCGGAAAAAGTTAGATTAAAACAGCAGGCTAACATCCAACTGATGATCGATTTGTCGCATACTAATCAATCAACTGGTATTAGAGAATGCCCCAGAAATGCAAGAAACCTTGACCAGAGAACAATTCAATTAATACAGCCGCTAAAAAGCCAATCATTGCCAAGCGACCATTCCAAATTTCGGCTTGGGGAGTAAAGCCCCAACGCCAAGCATTACGATCTTCGATTACAGGAGCAGAGATTTTAGTTGTGTCTGTCATGATTGAGACTCCAAATTAAATTTGCTAATAAATATTGCTTTATGTAAATTAATATAACAATTTTTTTAAAAAATGCAACATTCGCTAATACTTTTTTCGCTATAAATTCAGCCAATTGTTGTAATTTTCAAATAGACAGCTTAATACATCTATCTTTTGATAGAGAGAGTGAGTACACACACCAGCTGTTACCAGCAAGTTATTGTGTAAATAATTAAGACAATTGATAAATTGTATCAACTATTCTAGGAAAGAATCACCTAAAATATCTATAAAAACGATAATAAATCAAGCTGGCATCGCTAGTAATTAATAATTAATTGCATCAGTTGTATCGGCTGAGGCAAAACTCAAAATGGACGTGTTCCAAGGTCTACTTGAGCCATGCGATCGCAAAACCTATGGTGAGAAGTTAAGAGCAGCAGCAGAGAAACTGGGCAAGACTGTGCGAACTGTTCAGCGTCTAGTCAAAAACTATCAACAAGACGGTTTATCGGCAATTGTTGAGACTCAGAGAAAGGATAAACTGAAATGCGATCGCCACAATTTACGCTTATTAACGAAGTGTACTAACTGTGAAACTCCTTTCCCCATTCCCGCAGAGTGGGTACAAGGCGAATGTCCTCACTGTTTCCTGCCGTTTGCAACAATGGCAAAGCGTCAGAAGCATGGCTAAGAAATGCGATCGCTTGCGGGGATAGATTTCTGTCTAATCGGCTTTTTCGACGGCAGTGAAAAGTTTGAAGAATTTTGGCTATATTTGTTATCTGTAGGTGGTATGAGATGCGATTTGCTGAAGTGGACAGAAGGCTAGAAGATATTCGAGTGTGAACAGCTTTGTTACGGAATTTTAGTAGCGGTCTAAAATGGTGTCGAGGCGATCGCTATTTAGTTAGTTGAGAATAGTAGCTATAGTGTAAGTAAGTGGGTGCTAAAATTTTCCGCTATGTAACAGAATCTTAATCAGAGTTTTGGGAATTAAATTTTACACGTCGTGTACTGTGATTGCTTTTTTCCCCTCTAGCTTGAACGCCATTGATTACAGCGTAAGCAAGGTCTAGCTCATCATCAAATGCTTGCCCAGATAACTCATCTTTTTTTATGTCTTGCCATTCCAATTCAATTGGATTCATTTGTGAGCAATACTTTGGTAGGAAAAACAGGCTGAAGACGCTTAACAACACATTTGGGATTACCAATGCGCCGTGTATCTTCAGCAATATAGGTTTCTCCAAATCCCCCTGCACTGAGAACTTGGATAATTCGGTAACGCCCATCGAGTAACTTTCCTAACATGACAAGGCTAGTATTTGTTTCTAGCAACTATATTAAACAATCTTAAATTAACTGTTATTGCTAAGGACTTTAGTCCTTCTTTTAGAGCTAAAGCCCTTAGTATAAACCTTTAATTATAGGACTGACGCAACTGGCATATTTTTTATGTAGGGGAGGCAAAAAGCGGTGTGGATTTTCCTCCC
>JBODRP010000069.1:0-19766 GCA_050633005.1 Trichormus sp.
CGTCGGCTGATGGGTTTCAACGTGGCAGAAATTGAGTAGGATAACCTGTCGTGTAGACACTTCCAGCATAAACAAGCACTCACAGCGTTAATCATAACTTAGCTGAGGAGATAAATATTTATATAAAATATATAGTACAACCTCCTGTCTAACATTAATGTTTTTTTACAAATTTATTGAGAATAATTAGCAATAATCTTTTGTTAGAGACAAAAGTTTGCAGAATCCTGTTAATGAGAGGCAGCTAAGATCAAAATTCAAAAATTTTGAATTAATAAAAAATCAATCGAAGTATGTTTGAGGGTGATGTGATGGCAAAAATGTTAATTTTTCTAAAAAAATATGCTAATAGAATATTTTTGTTTAAAAAATTTGAATACCACCTTTTTATATATACAGCACTTTTGAATGAGGCACACCATGAGTAATAAGTAATAAGTAATGAGTAATAAGTAACAAGTACATTTCTGAACATCACTCATTATTCATTACTTTTTTCAATCAGTTGCTGTACCTGATAAACATGGAATCTGGTATAAATACGCATTTAATGACATTTTGTAGCAAGGATTTAGTTAAAAATTTTAGTTAGTATGTTAGATAAAAACTTTGTAAAGCCTAGAGAATCAGCCGTTTTTAGTAGATCAGGAGAAAAACTTTTCTACAGCTATTCTAGAATTATTCTTAATAGGGAAGACGTTTCTGAGAAACAATGCTATAAAGTGGCTACCTGGGTTAAAAAATCAACGCAAAATACCGCAAATTGTAGTTTTCACTACAACTTTTGACTTGAAAACATTGTCTATAAATATCGTCATTCAGTAGAGATTAATGGATAGTTTCTTTTGTTCTGATTCTACGCGCGAACTAGGAGAAGATGTGATTGGTAGTGCTACTAACTACCAAACCTATATTCTTGTAGAATGTCCTTTACCTTGGATATCAAATGCTTTCAATTCCAAATGGGTACCAACTAATTTAAAGTTGCTGGTAGAAGAATTAAATCAAGCAAAACTACCCATTAGATTTCTGTTAATTGCGAATGATTTAACCCACAAAGTAGAACATACAACTTTATTAATTTATGAAAAACAACGAGGATTGAGTTGTGGATATATTAAGCATGAATTTCAACTGCCACATATTGAACAGGTAGCATCAGTCGTCAAAAAATGGTTATCGGGTAAAGTGCCTGATTATGAAATTACATCTGATGTGAATCGGGATATTTTAATATGTACACACGGTAGTTATGATAAATGTTGTGCCAGGTATGGCAATCCTTTTTATTTCTATGCTAAAGATACTATTGCTAAATTGAACTTAGAAAATGTCCGAGTTTGGAGATCCAGTCATTTTGGTGGACATCGATTTGCACCCACAGCGATAGATTTACCAGAAGGCAGATATTATGGACGTTTAGATGAACATTCGTTTCAGGCAATTTTGACACGGAGCGGGGATATTCAAGATTTGAAGGAAGTTTATAGAGGTTGGGGTATTTTGCCGCCTGCACTGCAAGTTTTAGAAAGAGATTTAATGTTAACTAATGGATGGAATTGGTTTCACTATCAAGTAGCAGGCAAAATTTTGGAGCAAAGTTTAGACAATAATACAATTTTGGGTGAGTTAACTTTTACAACCAAAGATGATTCTCTATACACTTACCAAGCTAAATTGATTAAGGATAATACAAAGACGGTGAAAGTTAAGAGTTCTTGTAATGCTACCAAAAGTTCAGTAATTATCAAATATACTGTGGCTAATCTCTGTTTAGTAGCTGAGAATGCGCTGACTTTTAGCAAGTAAACTATTCAAAATTAGAGATGCGATTTATCGCGTCTCTAGTAGTGAGATAATCTCTTGAAACGCAGAGGAGCGCGGAGTCAAGCGCAGAGGTACGCAGAGATTTGTACCTCAGTAGGCTAGGAAATGCTATAAGGAGTTGAGGCTAAATTCAACGTAAACAACGAATTGCTACGAGTAAACCTCTAGCTTTATTTAAAGTTTCTTCGTATTCTTTTTCTGGTTCAGAATCAGCTACTAAGCCTGCACCAGCTTGTACAGTGACTGTGTGATCTCTAACTACCATAGTGCGAATTGCGATCGCAGTATTTAATTGCCCTTCAAAATCGTAATAACCATAGACTCCCGAATATACACCCCGGCGAGTTGGTTCTAATTCATTGATAATTTCCATCGCCCGAATTTTAGGCGCGCCGCTCACTGTGCCAGCCGGGAAACAAGCTTTTAATAAATCCCACGCGGTTTTATGGGGTGCTAACTTACCCACTACATTACTGACAATGTGCATCACATGGGAATAACGCTCAACTACCATTAATTCATCAACTGTGACGCTACCACTTTCACAAACCCGCCCTAAGTCATTCCTGCCTAAATCTACTAGCATGACGTGTTCGGCAATTTCTTTGGGATCTTGTAATAAATCTGCGGCTAAAGCTAAATCTTCCTGAGTTGTTTTACCCCGTGGACGCGTCCCCGCAATGGGGCGCACAGTGGCGATAATTCCCCCTTCTGCATCCCGTTCAGCTTTCACCATGACTTCGGGACTAGAGCCAATAATTTGCCAATCTTGGAAGTGAAAATACGCCATGTAAGGCGAAGGATTAATTTGACGCAGGGAACGGTACAAGGAGAAAGGATCGCCTGTGTATTGTGTCGAGAGGCGTTGAGAAATAACGACTTGAAAAATATCCCCGGCTTTGATGTATTCTTTAGCCTTCTGGACGCTGGTGCAAAATTCAGCAGGGGTGAAATTGCTGCTATATTCTGGTGCGTCGGCGACTTTGGGTTGAGTGGGGGGAGTCCATTCCAAGATGGTTTTTTGTGGCGATAGAGGCAAAGATAACTTGCTTACCATCTGGGTGACGCGATCGCAGGCTTGTTGATAGGCTAATTTTAAATCTACTTCTGGGTTACGTAAATCAGCATAGGCGATCGCCCAAATTTTTCGCTTTACTTGGTCAAATATCAATAAATGGTCTACCTGCATCCACAACCCATCAGGGATGTTGCGTTCATTTTGGGGATGTACTGGTACACGGGGTTCAATCCAACGAATTAACTCATAGCCCCAAAAGCCAAATAATCCGCCAATTCCTGGCGGTAGTTCTGGTAACTTGACTGGATTAAAAGGATCAAGACAGTTTGCTAAGGCTGTAAACGGATCGCCTGTAAATACTACCTGAGAACCATCACGATGAATTTGGGTGGTAGAGTCACCCCTGGCTTCTAAAATCCACAGAGGATCACAACCCACTAAACTATAACGCCCGATTTTTTCCCCACCTTCCACCGATTCCAACAAAAAGCTGTAGGGTTGTCCAGCACAAACCTTGTACCAAGCAGAAACAGGGGTATCTAAATCGGCTACCCATTCTTGATACACGGGGACAAAATTACCTTGAAGAGCTAGCTGAGAAAATTTGGAGAAATCGGGGAAAATCATAGGCATTGTTGGGGATTTGGGGTTAGGGGTTGGGGACTGGGGCAGGGGGCAGAGGGCAGGGGGCATAGAAGATCGCATTCTCCTCTACTCCTCTGCTCCTCTGCTTCCACCCAGTCCCTATTCCCTAGGCATCATAGGTAGCTTTACCAGAGAATTTAACTTGAGAGGGGCTGGGATTTTCGCCGATGCTGCGGGGAACGAAACGAACTTGCTGACGACCTTCGTTCACTTTTTCTGGGAATACGCCATCAGCTGGGTGAATAAAGGTAGTTTCGCCACTGGGCAGAATCCGGTAAATTTTGTAGTCTGTGATTTTAAATTTACGGAGTTGACCGCCTAGAGCGATACCATATTCTTTCCGAGCGATATACAACAAGTTTTCACCTGCGTGCATAGTAGCTGCACCGCCAGTAGGCAGTTCAAAAACTTGCGCCTTGGGGCTAGTCCAGGTGATAGCGTATTTTTCTTCTACTTGAGCTTTGGTGAGCAAGCCACCAGTGCTGCCAGCAAACAGTGGAGTTTTTCCAGAAAGTGTTTCTGCCATAAGGGATTCTCTCAACGTTTTTAGGGCATCGTAACACCGCCATTATGATCATATTGCGATCGTGTCACAGTCTGTAACAGTTGTTAGTTAATTGGGCATTGGGCATTGGGCATTGGGCATTGGGCATTGGGCATTGTTTCTTCTACCTTCCCTTGTCCCCCTTGTCTCCCCTGCCCCCCTGCTCCCCTGCTGCCCTGCTCCCTGCTCCCAATCCCTATTTCCTAGTCTTGACCTTCGAGGGCTTTTCCTCTTGGCTACCGTGAACAATGGGGATGGTGAAATGAAACTGGCTGCCTTGGTCTTTACCGCTTGACTCTGCCCAGATTTTCCCGCCCCAACCGTTAACGATTTGGCGGCAAATAGCTAAACCTAGACCTGTACCGCCAGCAGTGCGCCGTAATGCGCCTTCTTCTTGGTAGAAACGGTCAAATACGATTTCTAGGCGATTGGGTTCAATGCCGCGCCCTGTGTCTGAGACAGTAACTTCTACTACCATGCGATCGCTGTTATGGTTAGCACTGATAATTATTTGACCTTGGGTGGGGGTAAATTTACAGGCGTTATCTACGAGTTTGGCTAAAACTTCTACTAACCAATCACCATCAGCTCTAACTAAGGGCAAGTTTTCGGCAATTTGGGCTGTAATTTGCGGGGGTTTTTCGACGACGGGACGGGTGCGAATGCGGCTGATGGCTAAATCTACACATTCTTGTAAAGTTAAGGATTCTGGATGCCATTCTACGCGTCCGCTTTCTAGGTTAGAAAGGGTGAGGAAATCTTGCACTAGTTTCCGCATTCGTTCTGAGTCAGCCAAAGCGGTGTTTAGCATGACTTGCTGTAATTCCACGGGCATATCTGGTTCAGTGGCCAGACTTTCGAGGCAGACTTGAATGGTAGATAAAGGGGTGCGGAGTTCGTGACCGGTAATGGCTATGAGGTTACTGCGGGTGCGATCTAAAGCTTCTAGCTGTTTGTTGAGTTCTTCTAAGTTAGCATAGGCTTCAGCTTGAATTAAAGCAGAACCAATGTGAGTAGCGATCGCCTCTACTAAATCCAGTTCCCCTTGTTGCCATTGGTGTGGCGGCAGGGTGCAGTAATGTAGTTCTACAATCCCTAATAGTCGTCCTTGAAATAATACTGGTTCGATTAACCAGGAACGCAGGGCAAATTTTTTGACTAGTGAAGTCAGTGTAACTGAATTGGTGATCCGAGAATCATTTAAGGTATCGCTGACACAGACACCTTCACCAAGCTCTACTACTTCTTGAAACAGGGGATTTTGATTTAACTCCCAGTGTTGTCCGGCGATGGATACTATTCCTGGGACTAAGAACTCATGTTCAATCGTCGCTTTCGCATCTGAGGCTTGAGCGCGATAAATTAAACAACGACTTGCGCCTAGGTGTTGCCCCAATTCTTGGGCAGCGATTTGTAATACCTGATGAGGATCTAGCGATCGCCTAATTGCTGTACTAATAGAGTTAACTAAGCGTTCTTTCCGGGCTTGGGCGGCAATAGAACGGTAAGCTTTATGTAATTTATACTGACTTGCTTGTAAGTATGTAACTAGACGTTGGACAAAGGGATCTGTATCAATGTCACAAGCATATTCAGTAATTAAATTAGAGTAGTAAGCTTTGTTATCTCCAATACCAAATCTTTGTCGGGCTTTTTCGACTTTCCCCGCCAAGTCTGGTCTGTATACGACAATTCTCTCTAATAGTAACTGAGCGGCCTTGATGCTGACTCCCCGTTCTGATGTCCAAATACCTTCAAATCGCCGTCCTGTGTCCATATCCAAACTAGGCAGCCAATCAGGTACTTGCTGATTTTTAGCGATCGATCCGAGGCTTTCACGGCACACTAAGCAAGTAGCATAGTTATCAGCAATAACTACCAAATGCCACTCTTGACTTAAAGCGTCATCTGGCTCAAAAGCTACCTTTTCATAGTATTCTGAACTATTTGTGAAATCAGTCTCTGGCGCAGATAGTACGTATATTTGATTACTTCTTTGCGCCAAACGTCGATAGCGATGAGCTTCTTGGCGATAGAATCTCTCTCTTTGAAAGCTAGCAATTACTAAAGGCTGGTCTAGAGTCGCAGCCAACACCTGGTCTTCCATCGCGTGGGAGAGAGCCGTTAATGAAGCTTTAAAGTATAGCTGGGGCCGCAGGTAAGCTAGGGACTGTAGCAAATCACTCAGCACGGAAGTCGAAATGCTCATGAATATCTTTTAAAAGCCCAATCTGAATTAGATCCACGTCACACCTGCATTTTACAAGTTACAACTGACTCTCAAATCGATAAGTCAGGGGCAAAATGTAAACAATTTTAAACAGTAGTTTTTCCCAAGGTGTTTGACAGCAATTTACTTTCACCTGGCAGGAGTGCTTTAACTTTCTCTACGGAGTCTGAGAATTATCAGGAGAATTAGACCAACAACGGCAATATTTTGTCGTTCCAGCCTTGATGTGTCTCTGGGATAAACACGTTGTAGTTATTTTGGTCTTCACCAAAGTCCTCGCGCCGTGGAAGCCCCTGGCTTTAGACATGGGGGTAAGGCGCACTTCAACAGGCTCAGTGATCACAGGCGATTTTAATCGCTTTCAGATTATACGGGGGTTGCTACATTCGGTGTACCTTTGTTTTGTACTTTCAACGGGACAGTTACCGTTTCAAATTTGACAACCCTGTACGCATAATGTTTTGCTCGAAAGAGCCTCCCTTGCGGGGTAATGTGAGCTTTGACAATGTTAGAGGTCGGTGAGGCAGTGTGCAGAACAGGGGATTTCCCCCATGAACAACTGCCGAACCCCGGAGGGGTAACTATCCGAACGACACTGGTTTAACCCCTTTAAGCCTGTTTAATCGTTCAGTTCTAGAGCAAGGAACTAGCTACGCATTCCTTGGTAGGTCTTTAACTCTTGCCTCTAACGTAGTTCAGTTAAGAACTTAGTCTGGTCAGATTAGGGCTTTTTCAAGGCCCACCCTTTATGGGTGGGGTTTCTGACCCAAGTTTTCTTGATCATTTGCTGGTATCTGGATATTGAGAAAAAAGAAGCTACTAAGCCCAATATACATTCTCGAACAGCTCTCATCTCATGCCGTTGGGAAGTTTATTTACTAAAAGTTGTGGATATACACAAAATCTTACGAGATGTGAAGCTACAACGATGTATAATTTATTGCTATGCTTTCAGTCCCAATTTTCAACACCAAAGAATTTGAGTAGGCAAAAATATTTTTTGGTGTATCATCCTGGAGAAACTAGGCTTTGAAATAAGTTCTGCCTCAATTTGGATGTTGTTGTATCTTGAGTAAGTATTCAGACCAATTCATACTTCTGTTAGCTGTCTAGGCATAAATCAACTGAAAAACTCCATTTCTCAAGCTTGACTTCAGATGTAAACAATATACATTGATAAAGATTTGTGATGTAGCTGGGATTCAACCTAGACCATTGATTACAGGACTCTTTGACTGTTAATACAGATGCGATCGCTAAAATTTAAGTCCTGTGAATGTAATTTTGACTATTGATCAATAATCCCTGATGGGAATTTTAGAGCAAGAATTTAAATTTTGAATTGGGAGCAAAGCGACGTGACACCGGATACTCTCACAACCCCGGAAACAATTTTATTGGATGGAAAAACTTTTATCCCTGCTGAAGAATCACCCATACCGGAATGGCCTTGTGTGGTAAGTGAAAGGCCACAGCCAACACTGACGGTTAAGGATGATGATTTATTCTTGGTGACAGACACAATGGGGAACATTTCTGGTTGTTCCCTCAATGATGGTGGTAATCCCAGCATGGGGTTATTTTGTTGTGATACTCGCTTTCTCAGTCGTCTGGAATTGCAAATTGATGGGCGATCGCCTGTACTGCTGAGTAGTACGGCTGAAAAGGGGTTTTCTCTGGCGGTTTTGTGTACTAACCCCAAAATTGATGAACGGATGAATGCTGATACTGTCGGTATTCGGCGGGAAATGGTACTGAATGGGGCTTTATTTGAAGAAATCGAGGTAGCCAATTACAGCACCACCCCTATCAGTTTTGAACTCAGTATCAGCTTTGATGCTGATTTTGCCGATTTATTTGAAGTGCGGGGTTACGAAAGAGAAAAACGAGGGAAAATTTTACGCTTTGTAGAACCTATATTAGAAGATTCAGCCCCAATTCATCCCTCCAGCACCAAGGAAAATATTTTAAGCTTGGCTTATCAAGGTTTAGATGGTTTGGTGATGGAATCCCGCATTCAATTCCAGCATCGTCAACCAGATTATTTCAAGGGTTATACTGCCGTGTGGCGGTTAGAAATGGCTTCCCATACTACCCAAAAGCTGGGCTATCGGGTGAATCTTCTCACTAATAACACTTCTAGTTCTAGTGTGAGTGCAGCTGTGACTTTAGGGCAGGCTAAAGCAGCTGAGATGATGGAAGAACAGCATTGGGTACAACAAATTACCAATATCCGCACTGATAAAAGTATTCTTAATCGCTTGATTGAACGTGCTGAACAGGATATGTATTTGCTGCGCCAGTCTTTTGGGGAAAATAAGACTGTCTCGGCTGGTGTACCTTGGTTCTCAGCACTGTTTGGCCGGGATTCTCTAATTACAGCTTCCCAAACCTTGATGTTAAATCCCCAAATTGCTCAGGAAACCTTAATGTTACTGGCAGCTTATCAGGGTAAGGTGGAGGACGATTGGCGGGAGGAAGAACCAGGGAAAATTCTGCATGAGTTACGCCTAGGAGAAATGGCGCGATGTCAAGAAATTCCACACACACCCTATTACGGCACAGTGGACGCAACTCCGCTTTGGTTAATGCTGTATGCTGAATACTACGCTTGGACTCATGACCAAGAAACTTTGGAGCAACTTTGGCCGAATGCCCTAGCGGCAATGGATTGGATTGATCGTAATCTCCAAGCAACAGGCTATCTAACTTACCATCGCAAATCTAGACGGGGACTCACTAACCAAGGTTGGAAAGACTCTGGTGATTGTATTGTAGACCGCAAGGGAGAACTTGCTAATGGGTCTATTGCTTTGAGTGAGGTACAAGCTTATGTTTACGCTGCTAAAACCCGGTTAGTAGATATTGCTAGGACGAAGAAACGACTAGATTTAGCAGAACGCTGGCAACAAGAGGCTAAAAATCTCAAGGTGCGTTTTAACCAAGATTTTTGGATGGAAGAGCAAGATTTTTGTGCCTTGGCTTTAGATGGGGATGGTAAGCAGGTAGATAGTATTACTTCTAACCCTGGACATTGTCTGCATTTAGGTATATTTACCCCAGAAAAAGCTTACAGTGTGGCGGAACGGTTACGCGCACCGGATATGTTTAATGGTTGGGGTATTCGCACTTTGAGTAGTTTGTCTCCAGCTTACAACCCGATGGGTTATCACATTGGTTCGGTTTGGCCTCATGATAATGCTTTAATTGCTATGGGATTGCGATCGCTCGGTTTGATTGATCAAGCTTTGGAACTGTTTCAAGCTTTGTTTGACATGACAAGTCAGCAACCTTACCAACGTCCCCCAGAACTTTTTTGTGGTTACGAACGTAATAGCGATCGCTCTCCTGTACAATATCCTGTTGCTTGTACTCCCCAAGCTTGGGCTACAGGTAGCATTTTTCAGCTACTGCAAATGATTGTCAATTTAGTCCCTGATGCACCTAATAATTGCCTGCGAATTATTGATCCTGCTTTACCAGAGTCAATCAGTCGCCTGTCATTACATAATTTGCAAGTGGGTACTACTATCCTAGATTTGGAATTTGAGCGTTCTGGCAGCACTACCGCCTGTCGTGTAGCTAAAAAACGCGGTAATCTGCGTGTAGTAATTGAAGCATAAAAAGTAGGTAGAGAATAGTGATCTGCAAAAATCTCTAATCTCTACCTACTAACACTTGAAGTATATTTACTTTGAGAATTACTGAATAGCCTCGGACGATCTGAGCCATTTGCTTATTTCCAGATGCCGAGATGCTGGCTAGAAATCGAAGTTAACCTATGCTTCTTCTGATTTTTCGCTTTTATGTCCTGGAGATGCTTCATAAAGTGCATCTAGTTGTTGCCGTGCATCTTCAACGTTAATCGAACGCATAACTAACAAAGGCTCTTTGATAATGTTGCCTGTGCTATCCAATAATTCTGGATGTGGTGGGAAGTTGCTTTTATCTCCGAAATAACCAAAGCCGCCTTGATTACCTGCTTGCGAGTTTCTGGCTGGATAATTCCGCAAACCATCCCGATCAAAACTGAACATGATTAAATTCCGAATCAAATTAGCAACAGCTATCACAGCCAGAATTGTAAAAGCGAGAATATAGAGTAGGTGTAGCATTGATTTTTCCTCTAGGACAGCAGTTTTTAAAACTTTTTAAAACTTAATATTTTAAGGTTTGCTTACGCTTATGCTTAAGCAACGAGCGAAGAGATTGATCTGGCGCATTTGAGGCGCATCTATTATGTAGATAGCTTAAATTGTCAGCATTTTATTCAGATAATCGTAGCATAAGATACATTAATCGTTGATTAAAACAATGTTAAGAATTTTTAGCAATTGCTACGAGTTGTATATCTTCATAGAGATATTTCTATGTACCTTGCTCAGAATAAAATCGTCTAGCAACATTCCAATACTCAGTTACTAACTGATGCCAGGGCGTTAGTGTTGCCATATCAATACCGACTTGTCCTTGTGTGGCTTTAAACAGCATTTTTACCGTATTTAGTTCTTCCTGGGCTTGCTGAATCCGCATTAGCAAATCAGACTGCTCTTGTTCGTGCATAAATGAGAGCCGCTCCTTTTCCAGAAAGTGACGCGATCGCTCAAACCAATATTCAAAATCTTCTAACAATGGCTCTAAAACAGTCTTGAGTATATTGGCATCAGGTAATTCTGAGTTTCGCATAAATGAGAGAAATACTTCTAATTTCTTTATCAATATTAACCTTTTTTACAATTCTTAACACTAATATCAGGTATTTCTCCAGAAAGATTTCTGAAAAATCAGTATTATATATTACAAAAATGTAGTACTAAGTTGAAATACTCAGAGATATAAGGAATGGGGTGTGGGGGTGTAGGGGTTAGTAAAACGATGATTCTTTCGTTAGTCTGAGAGTCATTATTACTCACTGCTTAAAGCCCTACTCCCTGCCCCCTGATGATGCTGCTTGGCGAGGGGTTAAGCAATAGCTCCGTTTTTACCCAAGAATCCCCCGTTTATAAAACGGGGGAGTGTCAACTATAAAGTAATAGTATATGTGTTCAGTTAGAAGTTCCTTGCGGTTGACGGGTAGCCTCTAAAATGCGAGAGAAGTAAAAGCGAGTCTTAGTAAAAGCCTTCCTTTCGATAGTAAAGCCATTGCTTTCTAGAATTTTGATCACATCAGCTTCCCGATGCAGATAGGCACGGGTGGTTTTACTCGGCCCAGGAAAGAAACTACCAATTTTTTTGAGCAAAGCCAAAGCACAGGTTTTCGGTGCAAAACTCAGAATAATTCTTGACTCAACCAAAGAACAGAGGTGAGAAATCATCTCATCAGCTTTATCTTGGGGGTAGTGAATCAAAACATCTAAGCAAATAACAGTATGATAACTGCCGCTTAAAGACTCCAAATCCTGTACAGCAAAGGTAGGATTTTCAGCATTTCCCAAGGCTTCTAAGGCTCTTTGTTTACCTTCTTCCACCATTTTTTCAGAAATATCGCTGGCATAAACTTTAGCACCTGCTGTAGCTAGAGGAATGCTCAGACTACCCACACCACACCCAGCATCACAGATTGATAACTCTGCTAAATTGCCATCATTTTTCAGCCAGTCGATAACTGTGTCCACAGTTTGCTGGTGGCCATTACGGATGTCTAGCTGAACTTTGTTAACTTCACCATCGCCATATATCCGTCTCCATCGGTCAAACCCTGTGGAATTGAAATACTCACGAACAATGGTTTTATCGTCGGCTACGTTCATAAACTTCGATTTTTAAGGGTTCTCAATCCTTAAAATTATCATTGATAGTCAACATCAAGAACACTCTTCCAAATTTTTCTCAAATTATTGCATGAAACCAGCCTCTGTGCTGATTGATGAGTAGAAATACTTGATAACATCTAAATTCAAATACTCTTGATCATAATTCTTACTGAGGTTGCTAATCAACTATTTAGTCAAACAATTCAATCAAAATTCAGTCAAGTTTGTTATTATGAGCCTATTCATTTTTTATGCTTTGTAAATTTATGTAAGTATTACCGGGAAAAATTTTTACCAAAAAACCTGTTTTTAGAGATATCTTAAACTACGGAAAATAATTATAGTCATATATGAATCCCAACTTACTAACTGATACTCCTATTATTGCTTTTACAATTCTCCTGACAGTCATTTTTACTGTACCACCAATATTTGAGAAATTAAGATTACCTGGATTAGTAGGATTACTGTTGGCTGGGGTAATTCTAGGACAAAATGGCTTAAAGCTTCTAGATCCAGATTCCGAAACTATTAAACTTCTTTCGGATATTGGTAAAATTTATTTAATGTTTGTAGCAGGATTGGAGATTGATATTGAGCAATTTAAGAAAACTAAAAATCGTTCAATTGGGTTTGGTATTTTAACATTTATAGTGCCAATGATTGCTGGCATTATTGTCGGACGCTGTTTTGATTTTAGTTGGAATGCTTCTGTATTAATTGGCTCGTTATTAGCTTCTCATACTCTCTTAGCATATCCAATTGTCAGTCGGTTGGGAGTAGTCATGAATGAAGCTGTCACCGTGACCATTGGTGCTACGATTTTCACTGATACAGGTGCTTTGTTAGTTCTAGCAATTTGTGTGGGAGTTCATAGCGGCGAATTATCAACCTTAAGTTTATTAAGTCTTTTCGGCGGATTAGCAATTTACTCAATTACTGTTCTGTTTGGTTTTGACTGGTTAGGGAAAGAGTTCTTTCGCCGTTCTGGAGATGAACAAAGTAATCAATTCTTGTTTATTTTATTAGCATTATTTTTAGCATCCTTGGGAGCGCAGATTATTGGAGTAGAAAAAATTGTGGGTGCGTTTCTAGCAGGGTTAGCTGTTAATGATGTCGTGGGACGTAGCCCAGTTAAAGAAAAGATTGAGTTTATTGGTAGTGTGTTATTTATTCCTTGTTTTTTCGTGGACATGGGTTTATTAATTAATATTCCTGCTTTTATTAAAACGCTGTCTTCCTTTTGGTTGACTTTATTTATTGTTTTGGCTTTGATTGGCAGCAAATTTTTAGCTGCATTTTTTGCTAAATTAATTTACCGCTACAATACTGCGGAATTGCTAACAATGTGGTCACTGTCATTACCACAGGTAGCGGCTACATTAGCAGCAACATTAGTGGCTTATGAAAGTGTAAATGCTGCTGGTGACAGGTTAATTAATGAAGGTGTATTGAATAGTGTGATTGTTTTGATGTTGGTAACGGCTATTTTAGGGCCAATCATTACAGCTAGGTTTGCCACTTCCTTACAACTTCCTCAAGCAGAATTAGACACAGATAGTCTAGCACTGTGGTGGGGTAATGCGGAAGAGCAACTGTTAGAAGAAAATCACTATCCATTCACAGTATTAGTCCCAATATATAACCCACAAACTCAACGATATCTCATAGAAATGGCATCACTTATAGCCCATCATGAATCAGGGCGGATTGTGCCATTAGCAATTGCTAAATCTCATGTTCATATGGATGATCCAGAGTTGGAAACAGCAATCAAAAAGAGTGAACAAAGATTGAAATTAGCTCAACAAATTACTCAAGAATTTGGTGTAGAAGTCCTAACTGATATTCGGATTGATGATGATGTAGCTTTAGGAATTAGTCGCACTAGTCGGGAAAAAAATGCTAGTTTAGTTGTGATGGGTTGGTCTCGCACAACTGGTTTACGCGCGCGTTTATTTGGTAGTGTAATTGATAGTGTTTTTTGGTCATCTCATTGTCCAGTAGCAGTAGCACGTTTATTAAATAGCCCTACTGTAATTCGTAGAATTTTAGTACCAGTAGGGGACTTAATGCCTCAAACTGTCGGTGCTTTAAGATTTGCTCAAATTTTAGCTGATAGTAATCAAGGGGAAGTGGTATTATTACACGTTTGTGCCTTGAATACACCCACGGCTTTGGTAGAACAGTTTACATCACAATTGTTTGATATTGTGGCGAATAGTCTGGTGCAAGTGAATACAGAAATTAAAACAATCAGAGATGATGATGTTGCCAAAGCAATTATTAGAGAAGCTTCAGCATTTGATTTAGCGGTGTTGCGTGCTGTTCGTTATCGGACAACAGGTGGATTTGCTGTGAGTGAGGTAACGACTCAAGTAATTAACGAATTAACAAGCTCAATTGTATTATTGGGTGCGCCTCATTCGTAATTCGTAATTCGTAATACCCTTCGGGAAGGCTTGCGCCTACGTAATTTGGAAGAAACATTTTTTCTTACTTACACCCCTACACCCCTACACCCCGTATTTCTCATAAGTTAATGGGAATTACTGTTATTTAACTGGGGTTGGCAACAATCAATTATTGGTTGATTTGCTATTTCCCCCAAGCCAACTGAATGCAGCAAAGTTTTCCATTGTGTGAATAAATTCTGATTTTGAGGATCTTTGAGGCGTAATTCTGCTAGATTCCTGATGGCATCGTACCAAACACCATTTGCAGCGTAAAGTGTGACCTTTTGTTGGGGTTGTGCTTGTTTGAGTTGTGCGTTCAGTGTGGGATTTTGGTTAATTCTTTGTATCCAGCCTTCTGTATAGTCTAGTTTCAAAGGTTGTTGTTGGTCGCATTGCAACCGTACTTTAAAAAACCAGTGATACATCGTTCCCATCTGTAATGAGGTGACAGTAGGAGGTAGATTAACCTTAATAATTCCTGGGGATTCTGGAATTGTCAAATTAGTACGATATAAAGTTTGATTTTTGTTACTGGTTTGTTCTTGTAAAACAAACTCGATGTTTTTAATAGATGAGACATTGTAGGGAACAAAAAATAATAACTGAGGATGTTCAGCGTTTGTTAAACCCCAAACTTGAGTGATGGGAACAATTGTTTGCTCACCTGAGTTAAGAGTTGTTTGATAGGTGGGAACTAAGGCTGTTACGGTTTGACTATTTGCAGTGCATCCACGACTAGCAGCACCGCTTCTCGAACCGGTTGCACCTCGGTTTGGTGGTGGTGGTGGAATAAATTTAATTGAGGCTAAATGATGATTAACTGGTAAAGCCTGGAGTTTTAAAGGATAGGATATATTGCTGGTGAATACTATTACCAAGGCTATGGTTAATTGTAGGATTTTCATAATTTGTGCTTAATTTAAAATATATATTTTTATGATTCTTGAATGGGCTTAATCACTGTTATGAGAATGACGGTATTAGCTCCTAAAGCGATCGCCGCAGGTACAAAAGGAATCCAACAACTGTATAGTATGAATAATATCAGGGAAATACCGTATAAACTCAGGAATGCTAACCCAACTGCCAAGCCTAAATAAGTGGGTTGTCGCAGATATGCAGGAAGTAAACTGCCAGTTATCGCCCAACCCCAAACCCAAATCACTTCACCCCAAATATTCCAAGTCCATAATAGAGGCCGCCCATCTAAAGCCGCACTCAACAATTGACTTACCATCTGTGCTTGTAAACAAACTCCGGCTATTTGCTGTGACTTACCTTGAGAAGAAGCATAGGGAGTCAGTGAATAATCCCGAAAACTTTCGGCAGTTGTACCAATTAAAACTATTTTGTCTTTTACTGTATCAGGTTGGAGTTTACCATTTAATGCTTGTTGTAAGGTGATGCGGGGCGCGATCGCTTCTAAGTTGGGAAAGGAGCGATAATTAAGTAAAATCTGGTGTCCTAAAGCGTCAATACCTTGATAGCCTCCGGTATGGGCTTCGATGGGTGAAAATGTGAGCTTACCTAACTGCCATGCTCCGTCAGGGGTGAATTTTAACTGGATGCCTTCCCCATGTAAATAACGTAGAGCCAACTGCACATTTAAAGCATAAGGTGCAGTACAAGGAGATGAGGGAGGGGGAGTTAAAGCCAATAGATGACGACGCACCACATTATCGGCATCAATGACGATATCACTAAAACCGAGGGCATCAGGAGCAACTTCTGGTGGTGGTTTAATCCCTGGGTTGCCAGTTTGGGGGTTACTAACTTGACATACTGCCACAAAGCGATCGCTATTTTTCATCCGTTCCACCAACTTGGGATAAGCTGGCTGTACAGCATAATCACGGTATATATCCAAACCAATTACTCGTGGTTTATACGCTTCTAATTTGGCTAATAACTTATCTAAAGCCTCATCAGACAAAGACCCACGTCTATTGTCTGATTGCGCTTGCACATCTTCTTCTGTAACTTCAATTATCAGTATCCGAAAATCTGGTTGTTCCTGGGGACGCAGACGCAGCATATAATCAAATGCCATTAACTCCCATGATTGCAGGAAACCAAAATACCTTACACCCATTAACAATGTTGTGGTGACTAAACTTGTCAGCATGACCGCAGAGAAAGCTGTCCGTAGCTTAATACCTCTCCTAGTTGGGGTTTTAGGTACGGGTGTTATTTGCTGACTATTGTGGTTGAGGTGTAATTCTCGCCACAATAGAGGCGTAGTTGCCGGATTTTGATAAATTACAGGCAACCAAGTCGCACAGGGAAATTGCGTCTCTAGTCCTTGCAAACGTTCCCGTGCTTCTCTAACTGCTATGTATAAAGATTCACCACGAGCAAAAGCCTCTAAAAAATACTTGAGAAATTGTTGCGCCACCCTATCAGGGACGGGTTCTCGCATAACGATGATTTGGGGTATATGCAAATCTGCAAACTCCCGCGCCAAACCCAAACCATCACAGGAGTTAAAAATTGCTAACTGTAAACCTTTCTCTACGGCTTTCCGCAACGCATACTTTAATTGACTAATGGTCAAGCTTTCTGTTTGATTAATCTCAATTTTCCCTTGATTACTGGCATCAGTAGCACTATGTCCCGCAAAAAACAAAATTTGCCAGTCTTGTTCCCATAGCTGGTCAGTCAGGTCTTTGCTGGATGGTTCGACTAGGAAAGTAGTATTGGCGTGAGGTAATGCTGCTAATATTTGACTGTCTGTTTGGATATCAATTCCTTGACTGTTACCCAAAATTGCTAAAACTTTCACCTGTGATTTAGGCTGTGAGTTGCGGTTAAATTTTTCATAACTAGGCGCACTCAGAGCAACTTCGGCATTGGGATAGCGTTCCAAAACATCCCACAAATGCCAAGGCAGTTTTTGCAATCTCAAATCATTGGTTTGTAGCAGTACACGGATATGGTCTTCCGGTAGGAGTCTTTCCAGCCATTTTTCCCGAATGGAACGAAAACTAGGGGATGATAGCCAATTATTTAACTGAAATCTCAAATTATCTGCTGCTTTTTGGCAATCTTCTGTAGAAGGGTTTTGTTTTGATTGCTTAGGAATACCGATAGGACGACCAGCAAATTTCAGTTGGCGATAAATAGACTGCCATTGATGGTAACAGAGGGGAATTTCTGGGTTTGGTGGGAGTTCCGCAGTAATTTCTAAAATTGGTCGGACATCTTCATCACCAATTTGCAATGTGACAGGAAATCCCGCCTCAAAACTGCCTGTGCCTAACTTTAAAACGACTAACTTACCCAACGTCAGTACCCCAGATATGGCAATGTAACTTACTTTAGTACGAAAGGTTACACTACAATATGCACTCAATCAGTCGTCAACGAGCTGCTAACCAAGATTGCAAATCAGCAAGACTGGTAAAATCTAGCAGTGCTTCCGTCAAATCTTCAAGGACAGGCAAGGGTAAACTAGAAATTAGCGATCGCATTTCTGGAGAAAGTTCACCAAATCGCTTCGTTAGCAGTCGGATAATTATATTAACTGTTGCCTCCTCACGCCCTTCATCTTTAATTTCTCGGTAAACGCGTGTTTCCTTGAGTGTTATTCCCAGCATTGTTTCTACCTCCAATCTACTTAATTGCTCAAACTTGTACACCATAATTGTCGTGATCATTTCTATTATGGCGCGACTCGTAGGTGATGAGACTTCCTGACTAGAAGAGGCAGGGGGTAGGGAGCAGGGAGAGGGGGGGAGATGAGTAAATTCCCCTACAAAAAGGGATACAAGCTAGGCTGTTGACTCTGTGGCTTTTTTGGAGTGTGCTTCATGCACTTTTTTGTCGGTTTCCACAATGGCTAAAACCTTGTAACGGCTTGGCTTTTAATGAAACACAAAGTACATGGTACATATTTACTAAAAACTAACAAAGTCAACAGCCTAGGTTCTCCCCCCTGCCCCCTGCCCCCTGCCCCCTTTCCTCTTGTTGACTGCTACCGAATCAAATCGATAGGCATCTGCATTTATTGGCGGATTTGTCAATAATTCAAATAACAGATTGGGATATTGTTGAAATAGTTTGTAAAAAATTGAGTCTCGCCGCATCAATATTTCTCAGGAGCAAGTACCACTGGATACAGACAAACCACGAGGGGTAATATTTGGCATTTGAGCCACTAGAGATACATTACCATCTTGATCGACAATCCAGCCTTGCGCCTCAACTATATTCGCTGGAGAAGATGGCAGACTTTCATGACTGACATGAGTATTTTGCTCAACTTTGGGAGAATCTAAGGTTATCCATCGTGCTGTAGATACTTCACCTTGAAATGGTTCTATCGGACTACGGGCAATTCCTCCCCTGCCTGTGACGGTAAAGGAACTACGTCGAGCGGGACTACCTGGGTTACAACTAGAGACAATTTGCTGTGACGCATCCGTAATATTACTGGGTAACTGTACCAAACCCCGACTTGGATCTATATCAGGCGTATTAATTGTGACTGTTCCTGTTAAGCCAAACTGGGAACTAGCATCAATGTCGTTAGTATTATTTAGTGGTATTGATGGGCGTTGTTCTAAATTAAAAATACTCTGAGCATTAATATTAATATTGCCCCCTCCCCCTTGAAAAGCATTAGCGACAATATCATTATTTTGATTGGCGGTGGCGACAATAAAACCATCTGGTGCATCAATAGTAATGTTACCCCCGTTAGCATTATTAAAAGCTTGAGCAGAAATCAGACTTTGATTTTGCAACAGCAACAGTTTTATATTTTCTAGTTTGATATTTGCGCCTGCACCTGCATTAGTTTCGGCGGTGATTTTACCTTGGTTGAGGCGGATAATGTTGGCTCTAGCTGTTAAGTTACCTGCTTCACCTGTACCTATCGAGCTAACAGTGACTACTGCGCCATCACTAACTTTAAAAATTGGTGTAGTGATAATTAGATTTCCGGCTTTACCACTGTCTTGAGCTTGTGAAAATAAGGCACTAGGGATAATTTCACCACCAATAATTCCTGTACCAAACACATTTATAGACTCAGTAGCATTGACAGTCAAAGTTCCACCATCACCTTCAGCAAAAGCAGCTGCTCTCACTTCACCACCGTTAGAAATTATTAGTTTTTCGAGATTTAATGTTGTATTTCCTCCCTTAGCAGTTCCAAAATTATCA
Organism: Trichormus sp.; assembly: GCA_050633005.1. Taxonomy (GTDB): domain Bacteria; phylum Cyanobacteriota; class Cyanobacteriia; order Cyanobacteriales; family Nostocaceae; genus Trichormus. The sequence continues at coordinate 19,640 of JBODRP010000069.1, forward strand.
GCTGATATTTCACCACCATTTTCAACTTTTAATAATCTAGAGATAATCGTTAAATCACCAACATCATTGGTAGATCCCGGTTCGGCTGATACAAACAAGCCACTGCGACGTTTATTGCGAGTTGCTT
>JBODRP010000070.1:0-19762 GCA_050633005.1 Trichormus sp.
TTTCATCTACCCATGCACCATTTTGATTGCCATAAATAGAATAGGTACTTGTATAGATTAATTGTTTGACAGTAGGATTTCGTTGGAGAACAGACACTAAATTATGAGCAGTATTTAAATAAGTTTCTTGATATGAACTTCCTCCTTTTGAACCCACAGTTAAGAGAACAACATCTTGATTTTCTGTAGCTGCTTGCAAGCCTAATAAATCATCACCTTTAGTAACTATAACTTTTTTAGAGATAGAGTCTAGTTTTGATACACGCTCAGGTGTAGTTGTAGTGACAGTAATGTTCAAGGCTGAGTTTTGCTGCCAATATTCAGCGACAGCACAACCAACGTAGCCACACCCGATAATTACAATATTCATGCTAATTTGTGTTTAAAAATCAAGGAGAAAAGCTGTTGACTATTTATGTACAAGTCCATCGGGCATAATTGCACCGGCTAAATTTGCACCAATTAATTTTACCAGTAGGCGATCGCCTGAACGAATCCGCGCTCCTGTTAAGTCCGCACCGCGCAAATCAGCACCACTAAGATCAGCACCAATTAAATTGGCAGCACGTAAGTTGGCTTCTCTTAAATCAGCTAAAAGTAAATTAGCTCTAAATAAATTCGCTTCTGATAAATCTGCACCTCTGAGGATAACTTTGTGCATAAAAGTATCACTCAAGTCAGCACCACTTAAGTTAGCATAACTGAGATTTCTGCCCGATAAATCTTTATTGCTTAAATTAGCTCGGCTGAAATCTTTACCACTTAAATCAGGATTTTGCTTCGGTGGTTGATAGTTATTTGGTGATGATTTTTTAGGTTGAGGTGATGGAGAATGATAAGTAGGTTGATGTTTACCATTAAAAGAGCGTAACCTTTCTCGCGCTTCATTAATTGCTTTGAGTTTTTCTTGTGCTTTCTGTTGTAAGCGGAGATTATCTTTAGGTAAACGATCTGGATGCCAGACAAACACCAAATCTTTATAAGCCTGATTGACTTCTTCAAGGGTAGCTCCAGGCTCTAATTCTAATACCCGATAATATCGCTCCAGATCGCTCATAAGATGTTTTAATAGAGAATCAACTTGAAGTAAGAAAAATATAGCCCTCCATATTGTTAAATAGGAGCGGGCTGTTTGGGAGTTACTATTTACACAGTTTGATTCTACTGTAAACAGTTAATATTCTGACATTATATAAGCCTATCGCAGCCAGCTAAGTCTATCAATCAATTTTTATACGAAACGGGTAAGGGATAAATCTCGCCATGACTTTTAGCGATCGCCATCCTCCTGCTAATATATATTTTTTACTGAGGAATCTGAGTATTAACTGTTAACTCTCAGCAGTCACCAGTCACCAGTCAAAAGTTAACATTACTTTTTGAGTACCCAACAACTAACTATCTTTCCATTGATCTATTTCTCCATCTATTCAAAGCCTGCCAATAAGCAGATATCGGTATTTGATAAATTTCTATAAAAATCCAAATAATAATTGATAAATGCGATAAAAAAGTTAATATTGTCCAGATATAAGGCAACCAACTAATAGGATCATCAAAGTGGGGAGGCAAATAATAAGCCACTATCCCAATTAAGAAAGTGGGCAGAACAACAAAACTAATTGCAGCCAATACATAACCCCAACCTAACTCTACACCTTCTAATTGGACTTCTGACCAGTTAAATCCATTCCATCGCCAAATTAAAGGCGGTTGTCGAGAAGGCATTTTAATTTGTTGTTGTTCAACATTGACAGTAAAAATTTCATGGCAAAAATCACAACCCATCGCTTCCATCAATGGTATATGTGAAATCTTGCCGACTCGGCAGACTGGACAAGGATAAACACCGTGAGTGTCAAAAGGTGTAGTGAAGATTTTAGACCTGGGCATAATAAAACTAAGTTGTGCTTAACAGTTGATTAGATAGATGCACAATTTGGCTAGAATAACTACCATCATCAGGGGTAGTATTTTTCATCCTGTTTTGCTGATAGAACTCATAGCAATTGTGGATTTTAGATTTGGGATTTTGGATTGATTCATAGGCCATTCCAGAAGCGCAAAACAAATACTACCTATCCCAATTTAGTATCATCATGATTACTTAAACATAAAATTTATTAATATAACGCTAGAGACATAGGTATCCTACTTAAATGGTAAGAATTGCGAGACATCAGAAACCTCAATTATAGAAAAACCAGCGTTATCGACTCTCAGCTATGAGCTAGGATGCCTATTACTATTAAATAGGTCAGCCCTGATCTAGTTTGTATAAATTCAACTTATTATTTGTAACCTTATTCATGAGTTTATCCCTTTTTTTGGATCTTGACTGGTCTTGACGCTACCAAATCCTTCTGTTATCTTTACTCTTAATAGTAAGTTGTACATTAATCTATTTAGCTTACCATCTCAAAAATGTTCAGCAGCACTCGTTACTTTTATTTTTGGTTTAAGGCGGTTCACCGGCGGTGAATTAGTTTCCTAATGGAAACCGCCCGGTGAACCGCAGAGCGAACTCTGCGGTTTTTGTTTTTTAAGGAGCAAATTTCGTCATGATGTCCTATTCCAGCAACTTTTATAGCTTTTATTTTTGGCCTAGATCAAGTTCCGGGTAAATAGCGTCATGTCGATAAACCATACGCACCCGGAACTCTAAAGGTTCTGGGTTTTTTTTTCAGAAGGGAGTGGTGAGTAATGAGTAATGAGTAATGAGTAATGAGTAATGAGTAATGAGTGAAGTTCTTCTTCCCCTGCTTTCCCAGTCCCCAATCCCCAATCCCCAATCCCCAATCCCCAATTCCCAATTTCCAAATTTATTAGGAGACTAAAATCATGATTAACGCTAAACTTGTTGCACAATCTCACGCCAATCACCAAACCATCGTCAAACTTTCCGAAACCGTTGCTTTCGGTGGGGAAGAATTGATAATTATTGGTGGCCCTTGTACAGTGGAAAGCTTGGAACAAATGGAGACAGTCGCCGAAAATATAGGGGCTGCACCTGTACAAGCCTTGCGCGGTGGTGTGTTCAAACCTAGAACTTCACCCTACGCTTTCCAGGGAATGGGAGAAGAAGGATTGGCAGTTTTAGCTGAAGTGCGATCGCGCTACAATATCCCAGTCATTACAGAAGTCATGGCAATTTCTCAAATCGAAGTCGTCGCTGCCCATGCTGATATGCTACAAGTCGGTAGTCGCAATATGCAAAACTTCGACTTACTTAAAGCTTTAGGACAAGCTGGTAAACCGATATTACTCAAACGTGGTTTAGCAGCCACTATCGAAGAATTTGTCATGGCGGCGGAATATATTGTTAGCCACGGAAACCCTGATGTGGTGTTGTGTGAACGCGGTATCCGCAGTTTCGATACTTACACCCGCAATGTTTTAGATTTAGCTGCTGTAGCCGCCCTCAAGCAAATTACTCACTTACCCGTGATTGTAGATCCTTCCCATGCCGTCGGTAAACGGGAGTTAGTCGCGCCTGTCGCTAAAGCTGCTGTCGCTTGTGGTGCAGATGGCTTAATTATTGAATGTCATCCAGAGCCAGAAAAATCCGTATCTGATGCCCGTCAAGCTTTATCTTTGGAAGATATGGTGAATTTAGTTGCTAGTTTAAAGCCCGTAGCCGCAGCTGTCGGACGGAAAATATCAAACACAAAAGGGGTAGGCTTACAACCTACCCCTATTTGTCGTGCAGCATAATGTTTTGTAGTGAGGGCTTCATACCAATTCACTAAAATTCTGATACAAATCCAAACTCAGAAACCTTTGTCAAGTCAGGATTTCTCAATTGCGTTAGCGTAGCGGGACGTTCGCGTTAGCGTCTCGGAGAGAAGTCCATTGCGAATTGGTATCAGCCCTCATGCAAAACATAGAGATTGCAGTGCTAAATCTTTCAAAGTAATAGTAAAACTACGCTGTTCTTTCGTAGCGATAAAAGAAATAATCGCCTCACAAGTCACAGCCACAGTTAACATTACTAAATTCCGCGCCAGTGGATAATCACACACATCATCATTCACATCGGAAGGAACACGATAAACCTCATTCCAAATTACTTCCGCATAATCGGCTGATAACCCAGCATGAATACCAGGAACTTGGAATTGATCAGCATAATCTTTTACCGCCTGACGTGCAACGCTATTATCAAATACATCAATAATTAACTGACTATCTTTGAGTAGTTGGTACGTATTTTCTGATGTCAATTCCTTAGTTTTGGCATCAATTTTAGTGCCAATCGCGCGGTATAAATTATTTGCCAAAATTTTCGCCTTGAACGCGCCGACATCACCACGGTAGTAAGGCTGAGTGGAAAGGTTGCGTTCCTCAATGCGATCGCAATCTATCACAGTTAGTTGATCAAAACCAGACCGAGCCAGATTTTCTGCAATATTAGCTCCTAATGCACCCGCACCACAAATAGTTACAGGATAATTTTTCAACTGTGTCATCACAGCATGACTACGGTAAAGCTGTTCATGAAAAAATATACTCATTTTCCTCAATACTCCCGTTCTTCCATCACACCTACTAAAGATTGCAAATCAAAATCACGATCGCGTCCACTCAAGCAAATCCCAGAACTCATCACAGTCAAGTCAGATTTGGCGATCGCGCTACTGTGACGCACACCATCAGCCGTAGTCCAATCAACTGTCCAATAATCACCGCGATCGTTATATTGTTGTAATTCACCACCACCCATCTGTAATGCTTTTCGCAGTCGCTTTTCATCCTGTTGGGGTTGATTGAAACCTTCAACACGTTGAGTTGCTAACTCATACACTGTGCGGATTTCTGGTGTCATCCCTTTAAACTGCAAGTCATCCACAGGAATTAGTTGCTTGATAGCAGATTGCAAAATTTCACTAACAGCCGGATTAGCACGACGATCAATATCTTCAAACCAGCATGATTGACCATGCCAACGGGCTATAATTTGCTCAAAGATATTACCCTCAGTCACTAAATGGACTGCTATGGGTTTCACCATTTTCCACCGTTGACGCATATCTGCTTCATTCACCGGATAGGCTAACCAAGTTTGTTTTTGTATTTGGTGTGCTAATCTCAAGCGGATTTGGGTAAAATGCTGTAAATATTCTGCTATTTGGGGTAAATCTGCTGTTTCTATAACCTTGGCTGTTTTTTCATCCACAGGTTGAAAAATACCCCAGCCTTCAAATTTACTAGGCTTTGGTGTAAACGTGTAAATCATTCCAGCTACCCGTGTGCGGACTTTTCCACCTTTGACACAAGGCGCGAAAAATTGGGTAGTTTGCAAATTGCTTTGAGCGATCGCAATTTGATTAATTAGTTTATTAATATTAGTCATCATGCTCACAGTCAACAGTCAACAGTTAACAGTCAACAGTTAACAAATCCCGCGTGTAAGTTGGTGGAGCATTGCGCGTTCTCAGTTACTAGGGGGACTCCACTGGTGAGTTGTTAAACACTCTTTCAAGGATGGCCACTTTTAAGCCCACCTCCCAGATTCTTCGTACTCCCCGTTCTCACACGCCCACTGTATTGACAGTGTTACCGTTCCTCTCGTACTAGTATGTAGGCTCACACCAGTCGGGACACGCAGGATATAATACATATACTACAATAAAGATTGATTATTGTCCAGATAACAAGATCAGAAATGATGTATCAAAAAGCGATGATATATTTTTAAACAACGAATATCACATAAAAGTTAGATGGCAGAATATGACAATTTGTGTAAAATCCTGGCGGAAAATTACCCCCTTGATTTTGCGCGTTGGTTATTAAATCAAGAACCGCAAACAATTGAAATATTAAAAACAGAATTGAGCATCGAACCTATACGCGCTGACTCAATAATATTCCTAAAAACAGAAAATCGCATCTTACATATAGAATTTCAAACTAGTACCAAATCAAAAACCCCCATTGGTTTGAGAATGCTAGATTATTACGTGAGATTAACACGTACATATCAACTGCCAGTTACACAAGTAGTGATTTTTCTGCAAGAGACAAACGACGAAATTGCCTTTACTGAGGAATATGTGAGCGAAGTTACAACCCATCGCTATCGAGTCATCCGAATGTGGGAGCAAGATCCAGCCCTATTTCTCAGCAATCAGGCGTTATTACCTTTCGCACCGCTAACACGAACAGATTCACCCGAAACCTTATTATCCCAGGTTGCCCAAGAAATTGCTAAAATTCCAGATATCGAGACTAGACAAAATACTACGGCTTACACTGAAATTTTAGCTGGTTTAAAGTTTGAACGAAATTTAATTTTGCAATTATTACGGGAGGAAACTATGCAAGAATCAGTGATTTATCAATATATTTTTGAGAAAGGCGAACGACAAGGTGAAAAAAGAGGCGAACAACGCGGCGAACAAAGAGGCGAACAACGCGGCGAACAACGCGGGAAACAACAAGAAGCATTCAAATATACCCTACGTCTTTTAAATAAACGCTTTGGTGAGATAGATTCAGTAATAACTGAACGTCTCCAAGTATTATCTACTGAAGAATTAGAAAGTTTAGGAGAAGCACTTTTATCCTTTTCAAATGCGTCTGATTTAGTTGCTTGGCTTGAGCAAAATACAAACAGTTAAAAAAAGAGCATTGCTCATCATTTTGATTGACAAGCAATGCCAAATTATAACCCTACTTATCATCGCGCACAGGCAAAGGTATCTCCATAATCTCCATCAGCAAATCCAGGCGAGAGGGACGCGTCAAGAGTGGAACAAGGTTAGGTAAGCTGTAGTAGTCTCCAGCAAAGGTGAAAGTTTCTACAGGGGCTTGCTGCTCCTTAAGTTGAGTTTCTATCCAGTTGTAATAACTACCCACACGGACAATTACCACATTAGGCATTACCCCCAATTCTCGGCAGTAATTCTTGTATACTTCACCGAAGTAAGGTCTAGCATTTTCACCTTCATCAGTCACTAGAATAATCTGGTCAACTACCTGCTTTTTCTGGCGCATGATTTCTAATGCACAACCGATACTAGTGCTACCACCTGCTCTAATATGTTGGAAAGCACGTTCCCAATCGGTCAACTCTTTACCCTGTGCAGTAATAGCGTAAGGAATGGTATCAAAAGCATAAACAAACAATTCTGCTTGGGTGATACCAGAGATGAGTGCAGCAAGTTGCTTACCGATCGCAATTGCATTATCCATAGAACCAGATTTATCCACCAGTAAGGCGGTTGCACGGGAAATTGTTCCTCGGCGTTTCACCTGTTCGTTGGTGACTTTCTCCAACTTAGCCACGGTGTCTGCGTCAAAATCGGCTGTATCTGCGGCTACTTGGGCTTTAAATGCGGCTACCCGTCCACTTTTAGCAGCTAAATCTAGCTTGGAGTCAATCAACTTTTTCACCTCTGGATGATCCATTGCACCTCTATCTTTGAGAGACTTGAGGTTATTGATCACTTCCTGCGGTGTCATACTATTGATTAACGCCACCAAGACAACTGGTGTAAGTTGCTTGATTGCACCAATGGCGATCGCATAGGGAAGATTAAATTCTACAATCAGCCTTGCTTGTTCTGCGGCGTTTTCTGCCTTAGCTAGTTTTTTCAGCACATTCGCTAAAGAACCCTCTGGCGGAGTGTTGCGGAACAAAATCGCATTTGCGCGTCCGCTAGGTTTGATGTGTAGCGAAGCATACAGATGCTTCATCGCCTTACGACCCCGCAAAGCCGCGCGATCAAATAAAACCGGATTACTTTCCCGTGTCTTTAAGTAACGCTGTACCGCAGTGCGCGCCGAGCGTGGCATTTTATTGCGTTGTTGTTTCATGAAATCAACCACACGCGCCACCTGATAAGGCGGAAACTCTTGCAGCATCACAAATCCCGCATCTCGGTGTTCAGTCAAATTGCTAGTCAGCAAATGTGCAATGAACACTTCCTTATGGTCACGGACATCACCATAATTTTGATACCAAACTGCTAAATGTCCGTAGAAAATAGGGTCAAGTTCAACTATTAACTGATGTATCTCTGCAACTTGCTCAAGTTTGCGGTGAGGAGTTGTCAGCAAACTATTGAGCATTTCCAAACGCAAATCACGTTCTGCGGTATTCATAAAACCCCCTTGTAGTATGTGAGGGGCAGATGTTGCACGCGGGGTAATACCAATTCAAAATTCAAAATTCAAAATTCAAAATTAAGAAATCCACATTTTGTAAGAATTTCTAGATTTGGATCTGTTTCATGATTTTAGTGCATTGGTATAATCAAGTCACCGCGCAAGTTGTAGAAGCATAGTATTTAACTTTTTCAGAGTTATGTAAGCTTCTGCGATTTGGGCGCGGCAACAACTGCCGATAAAATTGTCAAAAGTATCTTTAAATCAGTTATCAGTTAGGACACTTCCACGAAGTTAACCGATAACTGCTCACTGTTAATAAAGCACTTCGTACAAGTTGAAAAAGCTGTTGATTCACACACGGGATTTGAACCCGCAATTGCTTGATTTCAATTCAAGTGCCTTTTCCAATTAGGCTAGTATGTAAGCTTTTTCGGTTAGGGTACGAAGTGAAAACTTTACTTTTGAGAAATTTGATTTAAAATTAATCGAATTTCCTTTTTATTACACTGCTTTTTCTTGACAGCATAAATGCAGCGACCTTGATGAAATGTGGCGTGGGAAATATGAATGTAACCTTTAAGAACATCTTCCACACACTGAGTTGGAGTTTGAGGAACATCCTCAAAAGTAATTAAATACCAAATCTCATTGATTTTGTGGTATTGATGATAATCATCAATGATGATGACATCAGTTTCTTCCTGCTTTTGCTTTTGCGGCTTATTCTCAGTTAAACAAAGAATCCCTGTTTCGGGATGGACATAGAAACACTGACGGTAAGTCCCATCTAATGGCATCCGATAACCTCTGTTAACAGATGTTCCATAAAAACGACCATCAACAATTTCTACACGAGTTACAACGTAATCCCACAAATGACCGATAACGTGTTGTCCTGCCATTGTATTTTGATCTAATTTTTGGCAGAGTTCACTGTAAACGTCATTCCAGGGTTGTCCAAGTTTGGAACGTAAAAACCGACGCAGAGGTCCAAGGTGATCTGAAAGATATTTTGATTTCTTTCTAGCTTTAATTAGATAAGGATTAAATAATCCATCCTCAGTTGCTTCTTCAGTGATTCTGTGTAATTCTTTTTTGAAACCTTTCAACTTTTTGAGGCTAATTTTCATCCCACCACGGGGACGCTCAATCACAATTTCGCTCAAACGATGCTCGCTCATAACTTATGTTGTTTAAAAATAGATGTACAAATTGAGTTTTTAAGCTACATAAGTTCGCAGACATCATTGAATTAACCTCCATATATGTGATTAATTTCAGGTTAAATGTTAATACAATTTAAGTAATTGGGATTCCGCACAAGTTAGCAAAGCAGTTTTCACAATTGCCTTTACCAATTTGGCTACGCTCCCCTAAGCGGAAGCGGTAGGAATCGAACCTACATATCCGTTGCCGGATGGTGTGTATGCTTTACAGGTTGGGGTGCGGAATGAATTATTGGATAAAACCCTTAACCGTAGACGGCTTCAGGACGGATAATCAAATCACCACTAGGGCGGCGATCAATGATATAAGTGCAGAGGCGATCGCAATTCACTTCCAAATGTCGCGCTACTCTTTCTTTTACCGCTACATCATTCATCCCTGGGGCAATTCCTATCTGTGTTTCTGTAACATCAATAGAACGTCCCTCAAATCGAATATGAACCATCACAATCACCTCTTTTTTAATTACAAATTACTAACTAAAAAAACCATAAAAATACTATGATTCAGTTCGTAGTAAGGACTTTAGTCCTTATCTCGCAGAGAGAACTAAAGTTCTCACTACAAACCTTGAATTTCCTATACTACAAATGTAGTATGTAGTCTACATAATGTCAAGAGGGTCAAAAAGAAATTCTGAAAAACCGTACTACAAAGTTCCTGCGCTAAATTGCAACTTCAGATACATTAGTTAATGGACTGTAACAAACGGAGCGCGAAATGGCGGAAGAGTCGCAACCAAAACGAGTAGTAGTAGTGGGTGCTGGTTGGGCTGGTTTAGGTGCAACCTACCATTTAGCAAAACAAGGTTATGATGTGACGCTTCTGGAAGCAGGCCCCTATCCTGGTGGACTGGTTGCAGGTTGGCAAACCAACGCAGGTAAATCTGTAGAAGCGGGTATTCACGGCTTTTGGTATCCCTACAGAAATATTTTCGCCCTCATTAACGAGTTAGAAATTCATCCCTTCACAACCTGGACACGCTCCGCCCAATATTCCCCGGCTGGTTTGGAAGTAGAGTCACCAATTTTTCAAGACTTACCCAGACTACCGTCACCGTTCGGCACTTTGGTATATACAAAATTTGAACGTCTACCATTAATTGACCGTCTCAGTGCCTTACCTTTACTTTTTACTTTAGTTGACTTTGATAACTCAGATGCAGCTTGGCGACGTTATGACTATGTAACAGCAAGAGAATTATTTAAAACTTTTGGCGTGTCAGCAAGACTGTATAAAGAAGCATTTGAACCAATGTTATTAGTCGGTTTATTTGCCCCTGGTGAACAATGTTCAGCCGCCGCTACATTGGGAATGTTGTATTATTTTATTTTGGCTCATCAATCTGATTTTGATGTGGTTTGGTGTCGGGGAACTGTGGGTGAAAAAATCTTCCGTCCCTGGGTGGAAAGACTAGAAAAATCAGGTGCAAGAATATTACCAAAACACCGCGTAACTGACTTAATTATTGATAGTAATAATCAAGCCACTGGTGTAGTTTGTGGTGATGAAGTGTTTGAAGCTGATGCGGTAATTTTTGCCGTTGGTGTGACGGGTATGAAAAAGATTGTCGCCAATAGTCCCAGCTTACAAAATCATGCAGAATTTCGTAATTTAAATAACTTAGGTGCAATTGATGTATTAGCTACACGGTTATGGTTTGACCGGAAAATAGATATTCCCCGCGCTTCCAATGCTTGTTTTGGTTTTGATGACACCACAGGCTGGACATTCTTTGATTTGAATGCTTTACATGATGAATATAAACAGGAAGAAGGTACAGTAATTGAAGCTGATTTTTATCACGCCAATCAATTTTTAAATTGGAGTGATGCGGAAATTGTGGCGACAGTGCAGCGATATTTAACTACTTGTGTACCAGGATTTAGAGCAGCGAAAGTAATAGATAGTAGCGTGATTCGTTTACCCCAGGCGGTGACTCACTTTGCACCTGGTAGTTATAGTCATATGTTGCCAGCTAAGACGAGTTTTGGCAATGTATTTATGAGTGGTGATTGGATTATTAACCGTCACGGTTCTTGGTCACAGGAAAAAGCCTATGTTACAGGTTTAGAAGCAGCGAATTTAGTAATTTCTCATTTGGGAGTTGGTAAAACGGCTAATATTTTATCTGTAGAGGAAGACGAAGCACATATACAAATAGCCAGAAATATTAATCAAACAGTACGTAATTTAGGTAAATCTATGTTGCCTAATTTCTGGTTGCCGTAGGAGAATAGAAACTGATTACAAAAGTAGGTTGGGTTGACGGAAGGAAACCCAACACCAACATCTACAGCAGATTCGATGTTGATGAGGTACAGCAACTGATTGAAAAAAGTAATGAGTAATGAGTAATGAGTAATGAGTAAGAAATTTACTTATTACGGCTCTTCCGTATCTATTATGCTAAAGTTTCAACTCGAATTGGGAATTTGCCTTTAAAATCAAGGGTTTTAGGCAGCTAACACCTAGATTTTCTCCCAAAAGCTAAAACGTCAAAATTAAAAGCTGTATTTCTTGTCCAGTAAGGGATATGAGCTAATTTATAGGCGTTTTTAGCATAATAAGTAATGAAGAACCCTTATTACTTATTACTCACTACTTATTACTGATGGTGTACCTCACTTACTTCAAAAGTGCTGTATGTTGAGTTTTCGAGTCAATGTTTGGTTGCGCTGCGTTGAACCCAACATTGTACATTGAGAGGAGTAGTAGGCGATCGCTCTATTTGTTTCACCAGTATATCCGAGCGATCGCCAATTTTTTCTTAATAGCCAACAGCCACTGCAAAGCGATGAGCTAAATTAATGATGTCTTGTTTGCGCGCAACTTGCTTAAACCATTGTTGGGGAATCCCTTCTACACCATAATAAATCCCTGCTAACCCGCCTGTTACCGCCGCCGTTGTATCTGTATGTCCTCCCAAATTGACGGCTTGTAACACAGCTTCGCCATAGGTAGAACTATTTAACAAACACCAGAGGGAGGCTTCTAAAGTGTCAATTACATAACCACCAGAATTAATCTCTGCTATGGGTAACTGGCCAATTTCACCACTAAAAACACGCTCAAAATGAGGCATTTCTACAAGATATTCATCGGCTGTATAAACTGTTTGAATTTTGTCTAATCCTTGTAAATATGCAGCTTGGGGATTAGCACCTTTGAGCAGTTCCACGGCAATACTAATATAAATACCGCAGGCCATTTGCGATCGCACATGAGCATGGGTAATACAAGAAACTTGATGTACCCGTGTCATCAACTCCTGAAAGGCTAAACTTTGATAACAATAAGCCATTGGTAAAATTCGCATCAACGAACCATTACCATTACTCATTTCACTAGTTCCCCCAGCCTCCAGTGGTGGAACTCCCTGGTTGAGCCGCATCATCACCGCATAAGTGTTTTCACCAATGCCAAACACTTCACCACGGGGAGTCCAGTAAGCCGATTTATACCAACGCCAAAAAGAATGTGCGATCGCATCTACAGAATAGCCTCTACACAAACTCTCTGCCAAACAAAATGTCAGTGAACTATCATCAGACCACGTTCCTGGGGGTTGATTCCATGTCCCATACCCCAGCATCCTTGTGACTGGAGATTGACTTAATTGAGTGCGGCTAGTAAACTCCACTGGCACACCCAACGCATCACCGACACATAAACCCATCAAACCAGATAACGTTTTTGTAGCGGTTAGCATTCTTAAATCTCCATGCAAACTACTCAAAATTAACTTTATATATTTCCTGTAGACATGATTGAAGTAACTGTTACAGCTTCATTGTTATTTCTAGATGCCGGTTCGTAATTCACGCTTAATGTGAATTAGGAAAACCTTCTATCCAGTAGTTGGTAGGGTGCGTCAGTTTGAGAAAACCTAACTATACCCAGAAGTTCTTCATACTGACGCACCCTACATTTTAGATATTTTTTATCTGCTAAGTCCCTGGCTACGTTAGCGCAGTCTCTCGTTCAAGATTTGCATCTGTTGCTGAATTTTCGAGAATTGGTGTAAGGGTCTAGGGGTTTCATGGAAAAGATATTTAATTCAATAGAGTTTAATATTGTGCCAGTTTTAAAACTGTATACACTTGGTGAAAAATTATATCTATTTCATTAGCCTAAAAATAGGACTGTTCTTATACCAATTCACACAAACGATCAAACACAGTAAAAGCTTAAAATCCTTATCCTATAAGGATTTATTTATTTTGGATTTTTATTTTGAATTTTGAATTAGTATTACCAATACATCCTATTTTTCTACATAAATCACTCAAAATATCTGGAACATATTTGACACATCTGACGACTATAAAAATAACAGTAAAAACTAGAAAATTTTCTCAAGATTATGAAAAATATACTCAAGTCTCTAGTAGCAATCTCTGCATTGTCTTCCGTCATCATGACAGGTTTTGTAATTAACGCTAGTCAAGCTGCGGCGGAAACTCAAAAAGGTACTGATGCTAGTTATGTTGGTGCTGGTTTCGCTGCGGGTGTTACCGAAGGTGGACAAACTAACGATGCTCCCAACTTTGGCGGTAATCTCACAGGAAGAGTCAAACTAGGTAACACCCCATTTTCAGCACGGGGTAACATCCTTTGGAATGATAAGACAAGCGCAATTATTCCAGAACTTTCCGTTGATGTACCTATTGCTAATCGTACCAATGCCTTTGTGACTGGTGGTTATTCCTTCGTAGAGAAAAATGGCTCACCAACTCCCCTGGGTAATAGAGATGCTGTTGTCGTCGGTGCAGGGATAGAATCGGAAGTTGCCAATAATTTCTTAGTTTACACGAATGCCAAAGTTGGATTACGTGCCTATGAAAACAGCCCCGCATCTGCTATCAGTATCAATGGTGGTATTGGTTATCGGTTTAGATAGTGGCAGGGGGCAGAGGGGCAGGGGGGGAGGGCAGGGAGCAGAGGGGCAGGGGGGGAGGGCAGGGAGCAGAGGGGCAGGGAGTAAAACTCTTCAATTTTGAATTTTGAATTTTGAATTGATTAGCCCAATGCCCCAAAATTCCTTAATATTCCTTTTTTGATGTAGTATATATTTAACTCAGCACTAAAAACTCAGAAACATCAAAAGCTGGTTTGATTAGGTGTTCAATCACTGATAAAGCCAGCTTTTTGCCGTGTTCATTTCGTGTTAAAGTAGAAGTATTCCGCATATTTCCGACCGGATTACCGGGCATAACCAGACACAGCAATGCTGCGAACTGCCTGATTCGGCAATTACCGATGCCTTATTGAGAATAATATAGAACTCTGATGGTTAAATCTGCTCCTCCTCCTCTCACTAGCCGCAAACCTTCTAAAGTCGAAGGTATTAAAGAAAATAGTAATTTTTTACGTGAACCTGTAGCAACGCAGATCCTTGAGGATACTACCCATTTTACCGAAGACGCGGTACAAATACTCAAGTTTCACGGTTCTTATCAACAGGATAACCGCGATAACCGCGTTAAGGGACAGGAGAAAGATTATCAGTTTATGCTGCGGACTAAAAACCCTGGTGGGTTAGTACCGCCGCAGTTGTATTTGGCTTTAGATAAATTAGCTGATGAATATGGCAACCATACTTTACGGGCAACGACTCGTCAAGGTTTCCAAGTACACGGCATTTTAAAGAAAAATCTGAAAGCAGCGATCGCTACAATAGTTAAAAATCTCGGTTCAACTTTGGGTGCTTGTGGAGACATTAACCGCAATGTTATGGCACCACCTGCGCCTTTCAAAAATCGCCCAGAATATCAGTACGCTTGGGAATACGCCCAAAATATTGCTGACTTACTCTCACCCCAAACCGGTGCTTATTACGAAATCTGGCTAGATGGGGAAAAAGCCATCAGTGCAGAAGAAAACCCAGAGGTAAAAGCCGCTAGAAACAGCAACGGCAACGGCACAATTATTCATGATACCGAAGAACCTCTCTACGGTACATACTATATGCCCCGTAAGTTCAAGGTGAGTGTGACAGTACCGGGAGATAATTCGATTGATTTATATTCCCAAGACTTGACTTTAGTAGTAATTACTGACTCCCAAGGTGAGCTACAAGGCTTTAATATCTTTGCTGGTGGTGGTTTAGGTAGAACCCACAACAAAGAAGAAACCTTTGCTAGACTAGCAGACCCCATTGGCTATGTTGATAAAGCTGATGTGTATAATGCAGTGAAAGCCATTGTCGCCACACAAAGAGATTATGGCGATCGCACTGACCGCAGACACGCTAGGTTAAAATACTTAATTAATGATTGGGGTGTCGAGAAATTCCGCGCCCAAGTCGAAGAATATTTTGGTAAACCCCTCGCACCTTTCCAAGAATTACCAGAATTTAAATATCATGACTTCCTCGGTTGGCACGAACAAGGAGATGGGAATCTATTCTTAGGTATTTCCATTGATAACGGTCGGGTAAAAGATGAAGGCTCATTTCAATTGAAAACAGCCTTACGGGAAATTGTCGAACAATTTAACTTACCCATCCGCCTCACAGCCCACCAAAACCTGATTTTTTACGAAATCGCACCAGAAAACAAAGCCGCTATTCAAGCCATTCTCGACCGTTGCGGTATAGTTTCCGACCCCAACACCATCGAACCTCTAGTCCGCTACGCTATGGCTTGTCCCGCCTTACCGACTTGCGGTTTAGCTATCACCGAATCAGAACGCGCCATACCCGGAATTTTAGAGAGGATTCGCACCCTCTTAGATAAACTTGGTTTACAAAATGAACATTTTGTGGTAAGGATGACAGGCTGTCCCAATGGTTGCGCCCGTCCTTACATGGCAGAATTAGGTTTTGTAGGTAGTGCGCCGGAAAGTTATCAAGTGTGGTTGGGTGGTTCACCAAATCAGACACGCCTAGCCCAGCCTTATGTAGATAAGTTGCATGATAACGACATAGAAAGCTTTTTAGAGCCGATTTTTGCCTACTTTAAAAAGTCTCGCACACCTGGAGAAAGCTTTGGGGATTTTTGCGATCGCGTCGGCTTTGATGCTATGCGTGAATTTACCGCCCAGTATGAGCCAGAACCAATATCCTCTAAGTCTCGTAAATCGCGTTATCGTATCAGCCTTCATGATGACCTTTATACCAAAGTCAAAGCCACAGCTACCAGCCAAGGTAGATCAATGACTGAGTTAGTTAAAGAAGCCCTGGAAGCGTACTTCCAGACTCTTTCATAGGGTTTAGTCGTCCTTGCTTGAAACCCCTTCTTTTAAGAATGGGGTTCACGACACCCAACAACCAACACCCTACACCTAGGGTGTTAATTTTTTACATTTTCAGGGGTGAAAATTCATCCACAATCCTTTCCTAGCTGAGTAAAACTTGCATTGAGAAAAGTTACTTTTCGCGTTTTTTAACTAACAAGTAATAAGCCATAGATATTCACTCATTACTTGTTACTTATAGGGATTCCTATTTAAGTGAGGTAGAGAAATATGTTTTTAAACGCGGAGGGGCGCAAAGGAAAACGCAGAGGGGCGCGGAGATTGTACAATTTTATGAGTAGTGTACTCAGTACTTCAGCAGAGAAAGAAAGTCTATATTACTTATTACTCATTACTCATTACTCATTACTCATTACTTATTACTCATTAATTCCTAAACATTCTTTCAGTAACAAAATGCAGCGTCAGACCGAGCCTGAATGTTTATTCTGAACGCTTTCAGGCTAAAAAACAACACCAAGCCTGTACGCTGGGAATTTTGCCCTTAGAAGTGCGAAATTAAGCAATAGTTGCAGTTTGCGCCATAAGGTGAGTATGACAAGGGCATTCCCAAGTATAGCAAGGTTCTTGAAGGCCGCAGGAGCTATGTTGTTGAGGGTGTTCAACCGTCTTACAGCATACCTGACGTTTGATTTTGAAAGCAACACGACCGAGACTCTGACACCATTGGCTGGCCCTGTGTTTAACTTGGGTGGTGGTGGCCCTGATGTGGAAGCAGCTATCCAGTGGATGATTAACCAAGTCAGAGGCGGTGCTAATTCTAGCGAAAGAATCAATGTTGTAGTTATTCGCACATATGGTAGTGATGACTACAATCGCCTTATTTATGAGATGAAAGGTGTGAACTCTGTCGCCACTTTAATAGTTAGCAATCGTCAAGATGCTAACAGAGATGATATTGTACAGAGAATACGCAATGCTGGAGTAGTATTTTTTGCTGGTGGCGACCAATGCCAATATATCCGCAGTTGGAAAAACACCAAACTGGAAGCAGCTGTGCAGTCAGTGTATCAAAAAGGCGGCGGGATTGGTGGCACTAGTGCGGGGGCGATGATTCTCAGTGATTTCATTTACGATGCTTGTGCTTGCGAAGACCCCATTGAAACTAAGGATGCTTTAGAAGATCCTTATGAAAATATTACCTTTACCTACAACTTTTTCCGATGGCATCATTTGCAGGGAACGATTATTGACACCCATTTTGATAGTCGCAAACGCATGGGACGGATTATGGCATTTATTGCCCGACAAATTCAAGATGGTGTAGCTAGGAGTGCTTTAGGTATTGCCATTAGTGAGGAAACATCGGTAGTTGTAGATAAATATGGTAAAGCCAAAGTAATGGGGAGAAATGCGGCGTATTTTGTCTTAGGAGATCACCCGCCAGAAATCTGCAAACCCCGTACACCACTGACTTATTATGATTACAAAATTTGGCGTGTTCCTAGTGGTGATACCTTTGATTTAAATAATCCACCAAGTAGGGGTTATTATTTTCGGAGTGTGAAGCGGGGTAGGTTTGATTACGATCCTTATTAATTTTAATTGTTGGCGCGATCGCATTTTTTGTAAGAGTGCGATCGTACTATTTCGACGAATTAAGAAATTCTATATATTTTATTTTTTAATAGTCCTATTACGGTATGTCTATTGGCAAAGCTTATGACCTCTACACCGGTAATTGGGGATTTTGAATTGGTATTACACTTTAAACCCAAATGCTAGCATCGTGCTGTTACTTAATAATTGCAGATGAAGCTGTCGGGGATTTAGGTTCGTGTCAATTAGGGTGAGTAAAGGTGATGAATAACGATTATTATCATCAGGGACTAGAAAAAGCTAAACAAAAAGACTACCCTGGGGCGATTGAGGAATTTAACCGCGCCATACAACTAACGCCCTATAATGCGGATGCTTACTTGCAACGGGGTTTAGCATATTTTGATTCGGGGGCAGTAATTGAGGCTGTTTCAGATTATACGGAGGCTCTCAAGATTAATCCTGAAAGTGTGCAAGCATACTACTGTCGTGCTTTAGCTAGGTTAGCACTAAAAAATTTACCAGGGGCGTTGGCAGATGTAGATCAGGCGATTTATTTAAACTTTAATTATGCAGCAGCCCATGATTTACGGGGCATAGTACGACGCAAACAGGGGTATATTCAAGATGCGATCGCTAGTTTGAAAAAAGCCGCAGATTTATATTTACAACAAAAAGATACAGCTAATTGTCGTTTGTGCTTAGAACGGATTAAGCAGCTACAACCACCCCAACAACCAGTTACACAGCCAATAGTCAAGAATACACCAATAACATCTGTAAATGAATATTTTAGACAGTTACTGGCAAAAGCTGAAAAGGGAGATACCCGCCAAGCCCTTGCGGATTTAAATTGGATATTGCAGGCTGATGCCCAAGATGCACAGGCCTATTGCTGTCGGGGGGTGGTACGGTGCAAAATGGGTAACTATCGAGAAGCGATCGCTGATTTTAACCAAGCTTTACAACTCAACTTTCAAGATGCCATTGTTTATCGTAACCGAGGTAAAGCACGTTCTTTATTAGGAGATGATCAAGGTGCGATCGCTGATTTCCATCAAGCTATCCAAATCCAACCCCAAGATGCTTTAAATTATGTTGCCAGAGGTAACACCTATCGCGCAATGGGTAATTATCTTGGTGCAATTACTGACTATGGCTACGCTTTGCAAATTCACCCAGATGATGCCTCAGCATACTACAATCGCGGCATTACTTATACTCTTTTAGAAGAAATGCAAAATGCTGTAGCAGATTATCAAAAAGCTGCCAGTATTTTTTGTGAACAAGAAGACTGGGAAAATTATCAACAAGTTTTAGATAGCCTCAAACAAATTCAAAAATCTTTTCCTAAAGCCAAGCAGCAGAAATCTCAAATCTTGCGTCAGCGACTTTTACGCCTAGTTGGGGGATATTGGGAACTCGCCCAAAGGTTAATACAACAGAAAAAAGATGATTATCCAGGGATGACAGAAGAATGGTATATGCAAAAAGTCATCGATGATTTAGAACGGGATATTCGTAATTCATAAAAACTGCACCTAGAAGGGAATAGGGAATAGGGAATAGGGCATTGGGCATTGGGCATTGGGCATTGTATTTTTCTCCCCCTGCTCCCCCT
>JBODRP010000071.1:0-19625 GCA_050633005.1 Trichormus sp.
ATGGGGCATTGGGCATTGGGCATGGGGCATTGGGCATTGGGCATTGGGCATTGGGGTAAATATTTCTCCCTTGTCTCCCTTGTCTCCCCCCACACCCCTACACCCCCACACCCCTACACCCCCACACCCCCACACCCCTACACCCCTACACCCCCCTGCCGTTCACACTTAAAACCTTTGGTTTCCCAAGCTTGCATATCTACATTACTGAGTTTAGTTATATTTGAGCATTGGGGCTGAATAATTTGGCTGACAACTGCCCACATCAGGCTGCGTATGACATCTAGTGTAGTTTTTAACCAAGATTCTTGATTGCCAGGAATCCCTGTTTCCTGAACTACCTCAACTTCTACCCACATACCATGCGCGCCGAAAAGAATCTGTGACATCCATTGAGCGCGGGGCAAGTGAGTAGGGGAAGTAATTAATTTGACCTTGTGTACTCCCCATTGCTGGAAAATGGGTAGTCCGTAGTAGAAATTTTCAAAGGTAGATTTAGCACACTTTTCTAACCAAACGTTGTTTAAATCTGCTCCTTCTCTTTGAAAAATTAGCCATATACAGGGGTCTTGAGAACCTTGAGAAATCAAAATGGGAATCTGTGGATTTTGTTTAGCTATTTGGGCAATATAAATTTCACGGCGAATACTACCACCAAGGACAAAAAAGGCATCTACTGGCTGGGAAGAAGCTAGAATTAAGTTAATCATTACCAGAATTAGCCAACTTCCCAATAAGAAGCATAAACCCCAACCGAGCTTTTGTAACCAGTGCAACCATCTGCGAAATTTCTTTCTACCAGGAACTGATGAATTTTTGGTAAAGTTGTTGCTCATGACATAGGAGAAAAAAAGCTGATTAACTGACTTGCAAAAGACCAACATTTTTAGCAATGAAATGCTATCTTAGGAAATTAATATAGGGTGTATAGAAGACAGTTGCACAACTGTCACATCATTGCCACAGTGCTAGATTAGAGTAACGAAGAAGGTGTAAAAATTAGGTAACAATTTTTCACAAATTAAGGCAAGATCCTAACATAATTGAGAGGGAAAATTATGAAGGAAGCATAGCTAAAAATTGCGTATAAAAACTTAAGAAATACCTAAAAGCCTGATTGCTAAACTGTCAACACCACCTTAGATTCCTGCTGATATACATGAACCAATCTGCGAAACGTTATTCGCCACTCCAAGTAGCCATGATTGGAGGAGCGATCGCCACAACTGCTACTATATCCGTATTTGGCCCTGCTTGGACTCGGAGTGTTCGCGCTGCCCTACAGGACAGTCCTAAAGCCTTAGTTGACCAGGCATGGCAAATAGTCAATAGTGAATATGTTGATGACAAGTTTAATCAAAAAAACTGGCTAGCAATAAGGCAAACTTTATTAAGTAAAGACTATTCATCTAAAGAAGAAGCTTATGTA
This sequence comes from Trichormus sp., assembly GCA_050633005.1. GTDB lineage: Bacteria > Cyanobacteriota > Cyanobacteriia > Cyanobacteriales > Nostocaceae > Trichormus. The sequence continues at coordinate 1,430 of JBODRP010000071.1, forward strand.
GCTATCCGCGAGGCGTTACAACAGCTCAACGATCCCTACACCAGATTTATGGATCCCAAACAGTTTGAAGCCTTAACCAGCCAAACATCTGGGGAAGTGTCTGGGATTGGGATTCGTATGGAGATTAATGAACAAACCAAGCGACTGACTATTGTAGAAGCCATAGAAAATTCCCCAGCCCTAAAAGCTGGAATTAAAGCAGGCGACGAGATTTTGGCTATTGATGGCAAGCCTACTCAGTCGATGAAAATCGATGATGCCTCTAAATTAATTCGGGGCAAAGCAGGTAGTAATATTACACTCCGTCTAGGACGTAGTGGGCGCACTCCCTTTGATGTGAAGTTGACACGGGCAACTATCGAAGTTCCAACTGTCTACTCCACCCTCAAGCAGGAAGGAAATCGCCGCATTGGTTACATTCGCTTACGAGAGTTTAGTGGCCACGCTGCCGAACAAATGCAACGAGCAATTCGAGATTTGAACGGCAAAAAAGTCGATGCCTTTGTATTAGACTTGCGGGGGAATCCTGGGGGGTTATTGCAAGCCAGTATTGAAATTGCTCGGATGTGGTTAGATGAAGGGGGCATTGTCCGCACAGTTAACCGCAAAGGAGTTAATGAAGATACTAAAGCCAATCGTACTGCTTTAACAAAATTACCTTTAGCCGTATTAGTAGACGGTAGTTCCGCTAGTGCCAGTGAAATTCTCACAGGCGCGCTTAAGGATAATAAACGGGCAGTAGTCGTTGGTAGTCAAACCTTTGGTAAAGCCTTAGTGCAGTCAGTGCATGAATTATCAGATGGTTCAGGGATGGCTGTCACCATTGCCCATTATTACACCCCCAACGGTACAGATATCAATCACAAAGGGATTACCCCAGATATCAAGCTAGAGTTGACAGAAGCCCAGGAGCGTCAGCTAGCCTCTAATCCTAGTCTGATTGCTACACCTAACGACCCTCAATATAGCCGAGCGATCGCTATTTTATCCACTAATACCTTTGCAAAACCTCCCATTAATCAAACTTCCCAACCCTTAAGCATTCGCGCCAATGACCTGAAATTTTAAGTACTCTATCTCGAATTTTGTTATCAGGTGTTGATATATCAGCATTTTTTGAGTCTGAACAACCTCATAATGTAACTGGGGATTGGGGACTGGGCATCAATCTGAAAATTTCTCCCCTCACCCCCTTCATCCCCAAATTACGTAGGCGCAAGTCTAGCCGCAGGCTATGACGAATTACAAATTACGTTAGCGTAGCGGGACGTTAGTCCATTACGAATTACGAATTACGAATTACGAATCACCCAGGCTCATGAATTATCAGGAAATTGATCCAACCACCGCCAACAGCTTCTTGCCAATGGTTTCGGTGGTTGTTCCTATTTATAACGGTGAGGCAGATTTACCAGATTTAATTAACTGTCTGGTGTCTCAAACCTACCCCAAAGACAGAGTAGAGTACCTGCTAGTAGATAATAATAGTAGCGATCGCACCCTCAGCTATCTCAAAACAACGGCTGCTAATTCCCCAATTACCATTCACCCCTGGAGTGAAAATAAAATTCAAAGTTCTTATGCAGCTCGTAATACAGGTATTCGCGCCGCAGTCGGTGAAATTGTAGCCTTTACAGACGCAGATTGTCGTCCCCAACCCCAATGGCTAGAATCATTAATTCAGCCTTTTGTCAACCAAGATGTTGTGATTGTTGCTGGAGAAATTACGGCACTACCGGGTAAAACTTTTTTAGAACAACACGCAGAGCGTCAAGAAACCCTCTCCCAAAAACACACCCTGGCTCATCCCTTTTGTCCCTACGGCCAAACCGCTAACCTGGCCATCCGGCGTAGTGTGTTCAGTAAATCAGGGTTATTTCGCCCTCATCTCTCCACTGGCGGTGATGCAGATATTTGTTGGCGGATTTTACAACAAAAGCTGGGGCGGTTAGAATTTGCCCCCACCGCCATTGTTCAACACCGTCACCGTAGCACATTTGAAGAATTAGCTAGTCAATGGCGGCGATACGGACGATCTAACCGTTATTTACATGAACTCCACGGCGTAGCCTTAATGCCAGATATCAAACCTCAAGATATGAGCTATCGTTTACTACGTTGGTTACTTAAGGAATTACCACGGGACACCATTAAAGCGATCGCCCGTCAAGGTAAATTGATAGATTTATTCAATACTCCCATTGGTTTATTCACCGCCAAAGCCCGTGCTGCGGGGCAACGAGATGCCCAGCTACCAGAACAAGCTAAAACTATCGAGTGGCTAGAGAAAATTTGAATTTTAGCTCAAGGATTCGCTACATTGGAAACAGGTAGACCATAAGGAAATTTTCAATGTCAGCACAATTGTTACTGGTAGATGATGAACCCGGATTACGGGAAGCCGTGAAAGAATACTTGCAAGAAAGCGGTTTCGGCGTTCAAGTCGCCAGTAATGCCCGTGAAGGTTGGGAGTTGATGCAACAAAGTACACCCGATCTGGTAATTTCTGACATTATGATGCCCCAGGTAGATGGCTATCAATTTCTCAAGCAATTACGGGAAGACCCCCGTTTCCAATCCCTGCCTGTGGTATTTTTAACTGCAAAAGGCATGACTAGCGATCGCATCCAAGGTTATCAGGCTGGTGTTGATGCTTATTTACCTAAACCTTTCGATCCTGATGAACTAATTGCGATCGTAGAAAATTTACTAGCCCGGCGCACCGCCAAACCACAAATTTCAGGACAAGAAAGCGAAACACCAGATATTGCTGAACTCGCCCATCAAATTGCCCAAATCAAAGCTTTACTAACCCAAAAAAGCGCAATTTCCCAATCTCCAGCCCCCTTTAAAATTGACTTGACACCCAGAGAACAAAGTGTTTTAAACTTGGTAGCTGAAGGGCTAATGAACAAAGAAATCGCCCGTCGCTTGGAAACCAGTGTACGTAATGTTGAAAAATATGTCAGTCGTTTATTTAGTAAGACTGGGACTAATAGTCGTACCGAATTAGTTCGTTTTGCTCTAGAACACGGATTGGCTCAATAGTTATACAATTCTCCAAAATAAAGCTACACATAGAGAGCAGGGGGCAGGGGGTAGGGGGCAGGGGAAGAATTATCTGTAGCCGGAATTTAGAGAAATGATATTACAGAAATGTTGGCTTTTGTTGTCAGTTAAGTTGTGTTGTTGACACTCCCCAGCCTAAAGGCTGGGGAGTGTCAAACCCAAATTTTCGATAAATTAAGCGGGGCAGTATAGATTTTAGTCTATGCTTGCCCCATTACTGCATACAAAAATCACACGTCTGCAAAATGTGAACGATTAATTTTCTAATATATTAGCTAACTCAATAAATGCTTAAAAAATCAAGTAAAACCCTGGTTTGATAAATTATACCGAATTGGGATAGGTAGTATTGTTTCCAGATTCTGGAATATGCTAAAAATTTAGGCTTTTAATCCAAAATCCAAAATCCAAAATCCAAAATTGGTATTAGCCTGAGATGTTGATGTTCTGGAACTATATTCACTTACTCAAAGGTAAGTATATTTGCATTAGTAAGCACTCAATTATTTACTTAGTGCTAAAACTTAAAGCCACTTGTAGATAATCAATTCAGCTTTTCAAAGAGTAGAGTTAATTGCTCAGATTCAGGAATAGGATTATACAATTACTAACTGAGTTACTGAGAGCAAATAGGCAAATCAGATAAGTTAAAAGCAAGTTAATTCTGATTTTAGGTTTAACACTACTCCCATCACAGCCTTATTTCTGACTACGGAGTATTATCAACAGCATTACGTAAACGCATTAATTGCCGACGCATTTGAGGAGAAGCCTTAAACTCAGAAACCTCCTGCGCTTTAACGGATGCTTGTAGCATCTCTAAAAAATCATCAGAACCTTCTGTTAACGCGTCTAGTAGCACTTGCAACAACTGTTCACGATCGCCTAATAAACTTTTTTCCTCAATTAGTCGGAATTTGAGATGTATTTCACAATCATAGACACCTACTTCGATATTATTTATCTGCCGTGGTAATGCTTTTGAGTTCATAGTGTTGGGGATTCCTGTACTTGGTGGTTACGAGATCAGGAGTGATATCTCCCGTCAAAATCTATATTTTTTTGTGTCGAGTCAGTTTTAATTAGAAATCTTTTTTCAAGTCATAGCATTTATATTCCATTGCACTCTCCTGTGTGTTTTTAGACGGGCTTGCTGCATTTATCTTGCCATCTACCTGTGTCCGATGCTGTTCAAGCAAGCCATAACTATTATTCAGTTTTTGAGGTTCTATACAATAAAGTTTCTGTAAGAAGTTGTTGTATGTTTTTAAAGCTTTTTACATCAACTTTATTTTTAAGTCAATAATAGTTTAACTTTTTACTAAAATTTTCGTGTTTACACGTAAGTAAATTCGCTAGTTTTTTGAGCTTTAATTAGAGCCAGAGGTCTTTTTATCGTTACTACGTAAAATTACTTGATGTAAGTTTTTTTCAACATAAAATTCAGGAGAGTAAAATCAATAATTTTATCAACAGTAAAAAATTGGTTTTCAACAATAGCATAAACCACCCGCCAATTTAACTGAAATTTCCTCACCTAAGTTTTTGAGTCAGAGAAAATTAGAATCGATGGTTGGTGCGTGACGCTATAAGTCTCATGACTAGGTTCAAATACTTTAAGAGCGTCACACACCCTACACCAAATATGACAATAGATGGTTGGTGCGTGACGCTATAAGTCTCATGACTAGGTTCAAATACTTTAAGAGCGTCACACACCCTACACCTTGTCTGCCCTGTCTGCCCTGTCTCCCTTGTCTTCCTCCACTTCCCCACGCCCCAATTCCCTTTATCACCCCCTCCTGTAGCGTCTACAATGATTTCAGTATCATCAACCTAAATCTGACCCTAGCTATGGACAACCCGACGTTGCTTAAGTCTACAACCCGTCATATACGCATTTTCGCAGCAGAAATTAACCGGGACGGTGAACTGATTCCCAGCAATCAGGTTTTGACATTGGATGTTGACCCAGACAATGAATTTAATTGGAATGAAGACGCTTTGCAAAAGATTTATCGCAAATTTGATGAACTAGTTGAAACATCCAGTGGTGTAGACCTCACAGACTACAACTTACGTCGGATTGGTTCTGATTTGGAGCATTATTTGCGATCGCTCCTCCAAAATGGTGAAATCAGCTACAATCTGTCTGCACGCGTCACTAACTATAGTATGGGACTTCCCCAAGTCGCAGTCGAATAAAAGCAAAGTAGCTCTGAGAGTTGCATAAAGCAGATTTTTTCTGGTGAGTGCTGAGTGTTAACAGTCAACACTCAGCACTCAACAATAGCAATGGAATATTTGTTAAATTGTCAGTCCCCTATAGTAGATTGTGATACAAAAATTTCTTGAGAAAATAGCAATAATACTTTCACTATCCGCAAGAATTGATTTTGAAATGGAAAATACACTTTCAAATCCTCAGATTGTTTAGTTTCAACAATCCTGCTTTCACTTGAGATCACCATAGTACAAAAATACCTGGCGGGGAAATTTGTTAATCTTAACAAGTTAAAATTTGTAAATTTTTTTATCAATAGGTTGCAGCTGATACCTAACTAACTGTTGTGATGAGAGTAGAGCATCAATCATGTCTCTCAACTAAGACTTTGAAACTTTGTGAAGCCTATAAGCCCATAAATTAGGCGTTGCAGTGATTTAGCTGAGGTTTACTGCATTATAGGCTAACAAAACCTGGCAAAAAATTGCCCTATGGGTGTTCATCCCAGCAAAATTGGGTAATTCAAACCAAAGATCAAAAATGAATCGACTCTAATTGTGTACAGCTTAGTTACTGGAGAATTTCATCTACCCCTAGAGTCGCGCCCTAAACCATCTCCTAACCACAGCTGAATCCCTTTTTCAACATAGATAATAATGTTGACATCAGACAGCGAACTTAATTCTTAATTAAAGTTCATAGCTGTGCAGCAAATTATAAACTAGAAAAATGCCTGCTGACTCACAAAGTCATATACTACTAGGAAACGGGACAAATGTAGTTGTAGTTATGCTTAAGGAACAGGGTGAAAGTCAGTGGCACTAGTAAATAGGGAGTTGCACAGGAATAAAAGCTATGATAAGGCTGTATGGTTGACAGAGTAGTCTGCTGTTTGCATAGATTGTAAATTAAGTATTAGTATTTTCTGGTATCTACCAGCTACAATCATCATCCCAAGTTGGATACGTCCAATTGAAGAGAAATGAGCGGTTTATATTGTTGAACAAATTGCCAATCGCTGATCGGTGCGAACACTATGACAAATGATGCGGCAACGCTCCTCCACTGTCCAAATTGTCGGGCTACAAACTCCCTGACTAACAAGTTTTGCCAGCAATGCTCCACACCCTTACCTCAACGTTATTTATGGGTGGGAGGAAATGGTCTAGGAGTGAGTCCTGGTGAATTATTGGCCGATCGCTATTTAATCATTAACAAACACCTTGTTTTCGATACAAACCCTGGTTTACCTCCCCAAGCACCAGAGTTAGATAATTCCACACCCCTAAGACCATATCTGAGGCTAATTCCCTACCGTTTAAACGTTCCCCAGGTCTATGGAGTCGTAGAATTATTTGAAGGCAACAACCGTAGTGAAATCCTGCTTTTAGAAAAACCGCCCATAGTCGTCATCGATAGTACAGGTCAACAAGTTGGTTTGTGCAGCGAGTTAATTAATGCTTGGCCTCATGCTACATCGATGCGCCAACTCAACTGGTTATGGCAAATTGCTCAACTTTGGCAACCTTTAAAAAGTGAAGGTGTAGCCTCTAGCTTACTTCACTCATACTTGTTGCGGGTAGAAGGAACATTAGTAAAGTTATTGGAATTAAGTTTTGACCAAGGTACATCACCAGAATTAGCAGAACTAGGTAAATTTTGGCAGCAATTATCCAGCACGGCTAAACCAGCTATCAGTAAGTTCGTTGAGCAAGTTAGTATTTCATTGATGAGAGGGGAAATTCACTCACCAGAATTACTCATTGCCATTTTAGACCAAGGGTTAAGAGATTTAGGCCAAAGCCAAACACCCACCATTGAAATTATCACCAAAACAGATACTGGCCTGCGACGGGAAAGAAATGAAGATGCTTGTTTTCCTCCCAGTGGCACAGGTTTAAGGAAACCGCCTGATCCTCATCCTTTAGCAATCGTGTGTGACGGTATCGGTGGCCATGAGGGAGGAAATGTTGCTTCTAATTTAGCGATTGAAACTATCCAGCAGCAGTTACAGGAACTCACAAGAATACCTTCAGAGCATATAGATCCTGCCATTGTACTGGCTGATTTAGAAAGGTTCGTAGGCATTGCTAATGACAAAATTAGTCAGCGCAATGATAGCGAAAATCGCCAAGGCAGAAAACGCATGGGAACAACCTTGGTGATGGCTCTCCCGATTGGTCATGAAATGTACATTACTCATGTAGGTGATAGTCGAGCTTACTGGATTACTAGCCAAGGTTGTTATCAAGTTACCCTAGATGATGATGTGGCCTCACGGGAAGTCAGATTAGGCTACGCTATTTATCGGGACGCTGTACAGCAAACTGGTGCAGGTTCTCTAGTACAGGCTTTAGGAATGAGTCCTAGCACTTCTTTACATCCCACAGCACAGAGATTTATTTGTGATGAAGACTCAGTATTTCTCCTGACATCCGATGGCTTAAGCGATTTTGATCGGGTGGAAGAATATTGGGAAAAAGAAATTTGGCCTATTCTCAAGGGGGGCAAGAATTTAGTAGATGTTGGCGATCGCCTGATAGAGATTGCCAACACCAAAAATGGACACGATAATGTCACTGTTGCCCTAGTACACTATCAAGTCAAATACACTGAACCACCCTCGCCTATTCATCTAGTCATACCTGAGAGTGGCAGCATCCCAGCAGTAAATGCGCCTGTACGACCAACACCATCAACATTACTAGAAGAAACTGACCCAGCACAACCAACAAAAGTCCTGCGTCAAAAAACTAACTTTAGAAATCTACCATTAAATTTAATCGCTCCCATAGTATTAGCGATCGCAGTTGGTGCATTAGGTTTCTGGGTAAAGTTCATTCTGGAAAATAGAAGTGATTCTACGCCAGGAAACTCGCCTCAGTTGACTACAAATCCACCAGAAACTCCCATAACACAGGGCAGTCAATCAATTGCTAACCTCAACACTGGATGGATAATTAAAATCAACAATCCAATTCTTGTGCCAAAGAACATAGATTTAGCTCAAGGCGAATCTTCAGAGTTGCCTAAAGGCGCATCTTTAAAAGTGTTGACAAGAGAAAACAAGAATGTGTCTTTCTCTGTGTGTCAGAATCCAAACCCATCAAAGCCATTACCCCCAAAACTCACATTTGAACTATCAGAAGTAGAAAGCTGGAAAGCAAGCAGGAAAGTAGAGGTATTGCCGCCCAGTGATCAAATTGCGTGTACCCCACCTGCTACCGAAGCTAAACCCAACGACAATTAATTTTTACAATCAATCTTTTTTGTCTTAGCCATTCGCCGCCAGCTAGTAGGTTGGGTTGACGCGAGGAAACCCAACATAATTGATTTAACGCAAAGGAGCGCAGAGGAAAACGCAGAGAGAAGTCTGAGCGGAGGCTTCCTCCGATGGCTTCGCCAACGCCAAGGGCGAACAGAACTTCGGTATGGGCGCGAAGCTTTCATTAAAGCTTTGCGTTTTGTGATGAATATACTTGGTTTTTGTAGTGCAGAACAGACAAATAATCGGTAAACTGGTAAAAAGCTCAAATAATACAGATAATAACTAAACTTATAATTTATTAAGATCAGGATTTTTCTAGAAATTCTTGGTGGAAATCATCTGTGTTTACCTGTTAGTGTCATGAATCCATGCCATCCCTGAACCTGGCGATCGCCCGTCTCATCAATACCGGCAATGATAGTTTCGCCATTTGGGTGGTTAAAGCTCCCTATCCCAGTGGCTACGTTTTACGTGACTGTGTATGGCCGGCTGAACTCACTCAAGTTTGGCAAGAGTGGCAGCAAATGTTTGCTGGTCATAGCGGTATTAATATTTCTACAAGCTCAACTCCTCGCTCAGGGAATCAACTGCCGATGAATTTAGTTGTACCCCCTAGTGGACAAAATACCGGTTACGGCAGTCGTTTGATGCAATATCTGGGTATTAATCTCTGGCGTTGGGTGTTTGAAGGCTCAATTCTCGGTAGTCTAGAACGCAGTCGTGGTATGGCTATGGGTCAAAAAACACGGCTGAAATTTCGCTTGGAAATCCGCGATCCGGATCTAATTGCTTTACCTTGGGAAATCATGCAGCGAGAACCTGGAAAACCAGCTATGTCTCTGTCTCCAGATTTACTATTTAGCCGCACCACCAGTGAAGTTGAACACTTACCACAGTTACGTACTGATCAAGCTCTAAAAATCCTGTTGGTTCTCGGTCACGATCAAAATCTACAACTGCAAAAAGAAGCCGCCATCCTGGAAGAAACCCTGTTAAGTGGTGGTCAGTCCGGTGGCTATGGTCAAAAGTATGCCTCTTGTACAGTTAAAACACTGCTGCAACCAAGTCCCCAGGAGTTAATTCAAGAGTTAGAAACTAAAGCATACAATGTGTTCTTTTATGCGGGTCATGGTTTACCAAACCCCGACGGCGGCTTGTTATTTTTGCGCCCTAACATGACCCTCAACGGTATAGAATTAGCCCAAGTATTAACTCGGAGTGCCGTGAAATTAGCAGTCTTTAACGCCTGTTGGGGAGCGCAACCGGCAGCGATTAATCACCAAGCTATTCCCGCCAGTAGCTTGGCAGAAGTGTTAATTCGTCATGGTGTGCCGGCGGTGTTGGGAATGCGTGATGAAATTGCTGATCGTGAAAGTCACAGTTTTATCCAAGTGTTTGCTAAAGCTTTACGGTTACGTAAACCAATTGATGAAGCGGTAGCGGAAGCTAGGCAAGAACTTTTAACAGTGTATAAGTACAATCAACCGGCTTGGACTTTACCAGTTCTTTACCTACATCCAGATTTTGATGGGGAATTGATTAAAGGTATTGATGAAGGTGTGACAGAACTACCAGATACAATCCTTCCTAATATAGATGCTTCTGTACCTGTTGCTTGTCTGCGATCGCTTTCTCCCGGTGGTCGTTCCTGGGTTTTAAGAGTTGGTGTCACCCGCATTGGTCGTACTAGAGATAATGATATTGTCATCTCCGAACCTTCAGTTTCTAAACGACACGCCGAAATTCTCTGTCGTAATACTTTTAACGGCACAACTCCAGTGAGAACTTATTACCTGCAAGATTTCTCTACCTACGGTACAACCTGGTATTTAGGTACTAATGGTTGGCAACAAATACTCCGGCAGGAAGTACCATTACAATCAGGAATGCAGTTAAAGTTTGGGAGTTCTAGAGGAGAAATTTGGGAGTTTATTATTCAAGATTCACAAATTTCTTGAAGCATCAGGTTTTCCCCAACAAGAGAATAAAATTCTTTTTTGCGGAAAATAGAATTTAACCAGTGTAGCTCTCAATATCCCTAAACTACTTCATGAGGAAGCAATCAATGACTCATCAAATTAACGGTTCAGATACTAGTCATGCTCTCACATCTCAAGTGGAATTAGAATTGCTAGCAGCTTTGTTAGAACCAGAAGATGCTACCTATCCTTGGAATCCCGCAGATGATGAATCAGACGCATATTTTTATGAATTAGAGCAACAGTTTCCTCTGGTAGAGGTGCTAGAAGAAGAACTCACTAGCAGATCACACGCTTTTTTTCATCAATTAGATAACCTCTGGTTACAGGTGGAACAATCACCATGTTACAAGTGTAATACAATTATCTCCGCCCTCAGCAATCTTCAAGAAAATTTACAGAAAGCTTTTGCAGCTAAAATACCTCAAAACTGGCTAAATGCGATCGCTGCTAAAGCTACAGCAATTGTTGCCTCTCAACAAACTTTAGGTGAGCAATTGATAGAGTGTGTTCAGGCTGTACTACCAACCTGGGAAGCAGATGATCTGTCAATTTTAGCCCGTCCTTATGCCTATGCAATGCGTAGTGAAGCACAAAACATCAATTGTGTGGTTGAGAATGTCGAAGATTGGACGGCTTTATCCGAAATAGAACAAGCAAAAATGAGCATGGCGATCGCTTATTATGCTCTTCAACAACTCAATCAAGTTGAGTCAGAAGCTTAATTAATATCTCAATTTTTGGATTTTATATTTTTATAACCACAGCCAAAATGATCATCAAACTTAGACAGTAAAAGACTTTAAACTGTCTCTTGTTCCTTGTCTCCTCGTATAAGATTAATGGTCAATTAGCAGAGGAATTATGATTTGGCTCACAGAAAAAGCTTTTGTGGCATCTCTCAGATTAACTATCATTTGTTTTGCACAAACATATGCCACAGTAAGCTAACTCTAAAGTAATTGCTACATTCTGGTATCTATCCGAAGACATAAATATAAAGTGGAAAAGAACCACAAAAGCAGAGGAAACAAGCAATCATGTTTGAGTTGTCTATTTTGGCCCAAGAAACCGAGTAGCGAAATTTTGCGATCGCGTTGGTGATAATGCCCTAGCCTTGAGAATCGCGGCCATCAAAAAAGCGTAAGATAACACACCAACAACAACTAATAGTAAATTATTACTGTGTCCGGCGGTATTCCACAAAGCATGAAGTGCAGACGCGCTCAGATAACCAACGGCTAGAATTTGTGTAGCATGACGGGGTTTGAGTGCAGCCAAGCCGATAAAATATCCTAGATAACCACTGTAAGCCATGTGTCCGGCGGGTAAACCCAAAATCCTTGCAATCAAAACCTGTAACCCTACCTCTGAACCTGCTTGTAAAGATACGGCTGGGACATATTGACCTAAAGTTTCTACTAAAGTAAAACCTACAGCAGAAGCAGTTCCTAAGAGAATGCCATCTAAGGGTTCCCAAACTCCTATACGTTCCCGCCAAGGAGAAGGGAGTAATAACGCTGTCAGATATGCACCGAGTATTGGCAAAGCTTTGAGTAATTCCTCCATCAACCCTGCACCAAAAAAGTAGCGGACAAATAATTCTGTGAGACTGGTGACAGGCTGATCTATTGGCGGTACATTACCAGGGAGGAGATCACGGAAAATGAAAATAAATAAACTTAATATAGGACTCAGCAAGATGATAATCGTAGATAAAGCTGCACCTACGAGCATCCACCAAGGCTTGGGTTTACCACACAGTTGATAAATGAAATAGTAAGCAGCCAGTGCGATGTAAGTAGCGACAATTACCTGATTAGCTTGTGGCTGGCCTACCGTAGCAAACATTAGCACCACAAATATGACTGTGAGGATTCCCGGTACAAGGTAAGCTTTACGAGTTAAATCCTTACCAGTGGAAATAATCGGAAACAGTTGGGTAAAGCTGACAGCATCAGGCTTTGATTGAGAGGGATTTTTAGCTGATGGTAGCGGTGCAACTTGGTTGGTGATTACCGTCGGTTGAGGTGCAGTTGCATACTCGAATAGAAATTGTGGCCCATCAGCACCCAAGGCAATGCGATCGCCTGGGTGTAGTTCCTGACAGCCATACAACCTTTGCCCATTCAAATAAGTGCCATTAGCACTATTCAAATCACAAAGTACCCAGCTAAATTTGCTATCTGGGGACGAAGCAACGGGACGAACCACAGCATGACGACGGGAAACCATCCTGTACATCATCGCATCCAAGACAACTTGGCAACTAGGGTCACGTCCAATTACTGCTTCTTTACTGGTAAGCGAGTAGCGAGATTCTGATCCCAATCCTTCTCCATTACCAGACACTAGCCTTAGAAAAGCACTATGTCTTGCGTTTTTGCCTGTCATCGAGTTAGAGAGTGTCTTTCCAAACTAATCCACAAAAAAATACCTTGGCAGTAGGACTTAACCTCAGCCACACGAACAGCAGCATTGCTAAGTACACTATAGCTTTACTCTATGGGAATAAATTCAAAATTAGCTCACTCAAAATTTAAAATTCTTTCACCTAATTATTTTCATTAATTGTGGCAAGGATTTCCACTGCAAAAAGTATCCTTTGTACTTTGTTGATAAGATATTTCAATGGGATTATATACCTCATAAGTTTTGACAATCATGATATACATAAATATGTACAGATATGAACTAATTTATAGTAATATTTATCATCTGTAATTCTTTCCTGACCATTGACTCTCAACAATGAACATTTAATGACAACAAAAATTATTTATCAATTTAGCCGCCCATTAGCTTAGTACAATCAACAGCCAAAACCAATACACTATGACTGAAGTGCTTCAAATCGGCAATAGGAAAATCCAGGCTAGTGAAATTATTCCCTTACTCGCTAACTACCAACTGTTACCGCAACTACTACGGGAATTAATTATTGATGAGGCAATAACACCTATAGACTGTAATCCTGAAGAAATTACCCAAGCTAAACAGCGTTTTTATGCTGAAAGACAGTTAACCCAACCAGCCGATATTCAGGCATGGATGGCGCAACAAGGTTTGAGTACCGAACAATTAGATAATATTATTGCTCGTAAATTAAAACTAGAAAAATTTAAACAACTTACTTGGGGTAACAAAGTAGAATCGCATTTCTTTCAGTTGAAGGGAAAGCTAGATAAAGTAATTTATTCTCTAGTGCGGACTCAAGAAGCTGGACTAGCCCAAGAACTCTATTTCCGTTTGCAAGCTAAGGAACAATCCTTTGCAGATGTAGCACAGAAATACTCAAAAGGCCCAGAAGCTCAAACTGGGGGTCTGGTGGGGCCAGTGGAACTCAATACACTCCATCCCGCAATGGTACAATTACTAACTAATTGCCAACCAGGTCAAATTTCAACCCCAGCCCGCATTGCCGAGTGGTTAGTCATTGTCCGCGTGGAGAAATTTATCCCAGCCCAATTAGATGAACCTATGAAGGCACGACTTTTGAATGAATTGTTTGAAAGTTGGTTGCAGGAACAGCAAAAACAATTCGTAATGGGCTAACGCCCCGCTCCGCTAACGTAATTCGTAATACCGCTACGCGGAAGCAAGCTACGTAATTCGTTATTAGATCAAAGCGTAGGTGGGGTGTAGGAAAAATTTTTACACCATGCCCCATGCCCCATTCCCCATACCTATTGACTAAATTGCTGAGTATAAAACTTGGCATAGCGACGCTCAAGGGCTAATAATTCTTCATGAGTGCCTGATTCTACGATTTGTCCCCGCTCTAGTACTAAAATGCGATCGCATTTTCTGACTGTACTCAAGCGGTGGGCAATAATAAATACTGTGCGTTGCTGCATTAGTCTTTCTAAGGCTTGTTGTACTAAGGCTTCTGACTCAGAATCTAAGGCTGATGTGGCTTCATCTAAAATTAAGATTTTTGGGTTAAGTAATACAGCACGGGCTATAGCTATTCTCTGTCTTTGTCCCCCAGATAAATTTACGCCTCTCTCTCCTACCCAGGTTTGATAACCTTCTGGTAATTGGGTAATAAATTGATGGGCGTTGGCAATTTTTGCGGCTTCGGCAACGGCTGCTAAATCATAAGACTGTTGTCCAAAGGCAATATTTTGAGCCACTGTCCCAGAAAACATGATGGTTTCTTGGGGAACTATGCCAATTTGTCGCCGCAAACTCTCTAAAGACACATCTCGAATATCTACACCATCAATTAAAATTTGACCATTAGTGGGGTCATAGAAACGGGGGAGAAGATTCACAAAGGTAGTTTTACCAGCACCAGACGCACCGACGAGAGCGATCGCTTCCCCTGGCATCACTAATAAGTTAATATCTTTTAAAACGGCTTCCCCTGGCTGATAAGCAAAAGTAATATGAGAGTATTCGACTTTGCCCTGAATTGGCGGTAAATTCATCGCCTTGGGTTTTTCTATTACCGTTGGCTGCACTGCCATCAATTCAAAAATGCGGTCTACAGAGGCTTCCCCTTGCTTAAATTCATTGTAATTGTTGGTAACATGACCGATAGGGTCAATTAATAACCCGGCGGCGGCTAAGTAACTAAAAAATGCTGCTACTGTTAAATTTCCTTGGTTAATTTGCCATGCTCCCACCAAAATTAAAGATAAGGCACTCAAGGCCTCCAAAAATCCGATGATGGGAATCTGCACCGCTTTGAGACGCTCGGCTGAGTACTTGGCTTGAAAACTGCGTTCTGCTTCCTGGCTAAATCTTGCAACTTCGTACTTTTCTGCCGCAAAAGCTCGTACTAGACGAATGCCGCTAAAAACTTCCGTGAGAATTGCTGATAAATCTGATACCCTATTTTGACTTTTAAGGGCATATTTACGGAGACGCTCACCAAACCAACCAATTAACACCCCCATCAATGGCGCAACTATCACTGTCGCTAAGGTGAGTTGCCAATTCAGGTAAATCATATAGATAGGGATGGCTATCAACTGCAAAACGCAGGGGAGAAAGTCGTGAAACAGTTTATTAATTACTTCTCCAATGCGATCAATATCTTCGGTGAGACGGTAAGATAAATCACCAGCCTTAGCAGTTGCAAAATAGCTTAAATCTAACTTTTGTAAATGGGTGTATATTTGCTTGCGGAGATAGAAAGCGACTCTTAAAGCAGCTTTTGACATATAAATGTCTTGCACAGACTGAAAAACACCCCGTACCAGAAACACCAAAGCCAAAATTGCGGCTAATTGTGCGATCGCTA
Organism: Trichormus sp.; assembly: GCA_050633005.1. GTDB lineage: Bacteria > Cyanobacteriota > Cyanobacteriia > Cyanobacteriales > Nostocaceae > Trichormus. The sequence goes on from JBODRP010000071.1 coordinate 17,221, forward strand.
TGACATTACCTTGACCAAAAGGATCAGCTAACTTTCCCGCAAAATTAATTAACGTTAAAGTCGCCAGCACATATCCCAAAATGCCGACTAAACCCTTAATAATATTCTGCCACTGGGGTCTAATATAGGGCAGCAGTTGCCAGTAATTAGAGCGAGTTTTCAAGCTGTCACATCCACAAAAATATTCTCCATTGTTAGACGCTAGCAGTTTTTGGGTAGTTTCTCACACTGAATTTAGCAAAGGTAGGGTGTAGGGTGTGGGGGTGTGAGGGGTGTAGGGGTATAGGGGTGTAGGGGTGTAGGGGTGTGGGGGTGTGGGGGTGTGGGGGAAGAGATTAAACGCTTGGTTCAAGCCCCCTGATTTATCCGTGGGGTATTTAATTTTGAATTTTGAATTTTGAATTTTGAATTAGAGCAAAGCGACTTGGCTGCTGTATTTTGAAATTATCAAGTACTTAAAATAACTGTTTTTCAGAAATGCTCATGTTATTTGTAGAGCAACCGCTTCACTTATCAGTGAAACCTGAAAAATGGATGATAATAATCAGTCTCTTCAACCAATTCGTAAACCTAAAACTTTCAATAATCCTGAGCGTTTCATTGAAGGATGGTATTGGGTAATACCTGCTAAAAATTTGCTTGTAGGTGATGTAAAACCTATGACAATTTTAGGCAGAAAAATAGTAATTTATCGTGGTGAAGATAGACAACCTGTAATTGTTGATGCCTACTGTCCACATATGGGGGCTGATTTGGCACAAGGTAAAGTAGAAGGTAATAATATCCGTTGTGCTTTTCACCACTGGCAGTTTAATAATCAGGGAATATGTGTAGAAATTCCCTGTTTAGAAGAACCTCTCCCCTTAAAATTAAAAACTTGGCCTACGGTAGAAAAATATGGCTTAATCTGGGTTTGGACTGGTGAAAGTCCTAGGCAACCTATACCTTTTATCCCAGAATTAGAGTTTGATGAGTGTGAAAGCGTTCTTGGTTCTCGGTTATTAATGAACTGTCACCCTCACATAATCATGATTAATTCCATTGATGTTCAACACTTTCTAACTGTGCATAAACTACCGTTAGATATTAAATTTGAAAGACAGGAATTAAGTCAAAATGCGATTATTTTTACTAAGCATAACCACAACCATCAAAATGAGGGATTGTTGAAATTACTGCGTCCTTTACATGAAAATAGTCTTTATAGTATTTCCTATTGGTATGGCAGCACTTTCACAATTACTGTAGGGCCAGCTTTTCTGCATTTATATATTATGCTGACGATACGTATGTTAGATGATGGGAAATCTCAGATTCAGACTATATTTTTAACTAAGAAACGGCAGGGTTTTGGGGGTTGGTTATGGAATCGTTTTGTTCTGTGGCTGACTCAGATATTGATTCAGCAATTTATCGAAGATGATGCTGAAATTTTGCAGAGAATTAACTTTGATTTAAAGACTCCCATCAAAGCAGATGTACCTATTATGCAGTTAATAAGCCACATAGAACGACAAAAACCCTTGCGATGGAAGACGTGGTTATTAGCGCGATCGCCTGAAGCTGAAATGAAGGAAAATCAAGAAAAGTGGCGAGATGCTATGACTAATGACTGATACCAATTTTGGATTTTGGATTTTGCGAAAAGTCTGTAGGTGGGTTTCCTGCCATAGAAACGCCACTTGCTACAAGCCGGGAAACCCTTCCAACGCAGTGGCTCAACTTTTCAAGACGGATTTTGGATTAAAAGCCTAGATTCTTAGCCTATTCCAGAATCTCGAAACAATACTACCTATCCCAATTCGGTATCAGTGGGGAGTAGGGAGTATGTTTTGTTGAATTAGCACTTTTCATTTAACCGCACACATAAAAAGAAGTGGCAAAGCCACTTCACATTTCCCAGGTAGAACCTAATCATGAGTATATCGACTAAAGAAAATTAAAATCGTATAAATTGACACCAATTATTTTGAGATTTTGGCTTGTCTATTTCTTGAAGTTTTGCTGTGTACGCTGCATTGTATCCACGTTATGCAGTTCGCCTTGGGGTGTTCCCTGGGTGGAAAAACTCAATAACAGCTGATTCAACTCCCCTGGTTTAAATCGCCTACCATCTACTCGCGGTTGACGATATGGATCTGGGTTATCCTGAGTAGGTAGTCTTGTGTAAATGTAATCACAATCAACCCCGGTTAAATTGGTTTCTGGTGTGAGTTCGCAGTTTTGAATATAAGCACCATTCATTTTAGCGAGGGTGAAATTAGTGCCACTGAGCCTAGTATTAATCAACTTTGCCCCTGAAAGATGGGCATCGTGTAAGTTGGCTTCACTCAAGTCTGTGTTCACAAAACTAGCATCAGCTAAGTTTGCACCCCGGAGATTAAGTCCGCGCAAATCTAAATTAT
>JBODRP010000072.1:0-19450 GCA_050633005.1 Trichormus sp.
CTGAAACTGAGCGAACTTGTAACCATCCAGAAGCTATTGCTTGCAACACAAATTCCGAGCCTGGAAACCCTGTAACAGTTGTTTCATGATAAACAGCTTGAGGAATCAATATTTGACTAAATACAGCCTCCAAAATATCAAGACGATTAATAGCTGCAAAATTGATCAAAGGTGTAGCATTACAAATAACTATCACAATCCCTCAAAAGCTGCTTCAATTGTCTCCACATCTTGGGTTAATTCAGCTTCATTGTAATGACGCTCAATTTTTTTCTGACCCAAAAGTTGCTGAAATTCCCATACAGACAAATTTGCTAAGTGACGCGCTTGACCAAAGGTAAAAACATTCTGTACATATAGTTGTAAGGCTAGTTCCTGACGGATAGCATCTTCGCCTTGATTTAAAGAATCAGGTGATACTTCCAAATTGATTGGTTGAATAAATTGACTCATTACCAACTCGTTTTCAGAAAGGTTTGCTATAAAAATAGCAAATTGTGCTTTGTCTGTGACTTAAAATAAAGTAAATATTAAGTAGTAAATATTAAGTAGGGTGTGTTACGGCAGTGTGAGGATTTGAGTATGAGCGACAGTATAAATTTCCGTAACGCACCATAATCACACGGTGCGCTACGCGTTGCTTTAACGCACCCTACAATTTCTATTTTAGCCTTGACACGCCAGTAGGGTGCGTCAGATGGCTTAAATACTGTCAATAAACACATTTTTGATATCTAACGCACCCTAATAATATGCCAGTTGCGTAAGTCCTGATTTTTACAAAGTTCTCACTGTTAAAACCTGTGGTGGAGTAGAATCTGGGGGATAAATCACGTCTATCTGCACATTGCGTCTAGTTGCAGGGGGCATGACAAACTGTACTAATGGATCTAAAACTTGACCAGTTCTGTGCCAGAGATGAACATAGCGCGTTTGTTGTTTCCCTTGGTCATCAAAATAACTCAGCTTCACTGTACCTCTAAAAAAGGGAAAATCTAGGGATGGTTTGCGAAAACGCACGCCACCTTGAGATAATTTATCTTCTTTTAAAGGTGTTTCTAAAGTGACAGTTACCTTTTGAGTTTGATTAGTATGATTTTTCAAGGGTAAACTGAGGTTATATTCCACGCCATAATTACCATGCGCTTCATAGGCTGTATCAGGATAACGTACCAACAGTTTGGCGGTTTGGTTTTGTTCAGTACCTAAACGTCCACCCCGCAAAGTCACTAAGGGATAAGAAATTCCTTTCCCAGCTTGAGGAATGGTGAGTGTTGTCGCTTGGGGATTATCTACTAAGTTTGCTTGCCATTTTGAACCTTGGGAAACACCAGCCACTCGTCCATAAATTAACGCCCCGCTAGTAACATTAGGAGGAGTGGGAGTTTTATCCCTTGGCCCAGCGAAGTTACCGTTATTGAGTAAAGCTTGCCATTCCGCCTGAGTTGGCGCACGGTCAGAACCATCAGCGTTTTTCTTGGCAAACATGGCTAAACTCGCCGCATACACTTTGCCATTACTCCGCAGGCGCATAAAGGTAGACCGACCGTTGACAGGTCTTTCCAAGTTCCGCACGGGAATAGGATGATTTAGTAACATCCGGCTTTGTCCTGGGGGAATGACTAACTTACTAGGAAAGTCCGCTTGGCGCACACCCCGCAGCACATCAGCCACAGCCCTAGCCCCTGGCCCGGAGTAGACTTTGCCATCATTGTTTTCTCGGTAAGGGGGTAGGGTAACAAAGGGTGCATCCTGCATTAAATAACTGGCTGCTTGTAGTGTATCAACTGTTACAGGTTTTTTACCAGGATTCTGAATAATAATGCCTATATATAAAGTTTGTAAATCTTTGGGGGTGTGAGTATAGTGGTGAGCAAATAAATCAAACCTTCCCTGAAAGGGGAAATTGAGGTGCGCGCCTGGGGTTTTTTTATTAGTTGTGGGGAAAGTAGACAGTAAAATTCCCTCGTTTTTAATCCATTCTGGGCTATTGCTATTAAATACAGGGATATTATCTAACTTGCCCGGTAAAGGTCGTATTTCTCCAGGTTGAACGATGATTTGCGGTTCTGGCTTGGGTGAATTTTGAGCAACGGCTGAATTATTTTTTGGATTAGCACATCCAGCACTGGAAGTCAAAGTTAGCCCTAATAGAATGATGAATAAAGATGATGTTAATTTATTGGGCATAAAAAATTGAGTGGTAGAAATAACCTATGCTAAATACAACTGTAGTTAAACTGATTTCTGAAGGCGATCGCCACCTATAATTTACCTACAAAACTCAACTATAATCGCAAATCTATAAATATCATTGATATTCTCAATGAATATACTTGAAAGACTTCAAAGACTGCTATTTATAAGTTAAATTTGAGATTAGGTCAAGATTTCAGTTTTGGAATCATTTAAATGGAAATACTTATCGAGTCAACTAAGGATTTTGAGCAAGATTTAGAGAAATTTAAAAATAAAGAAAAATTTAAAATTGTTAAAAAATTAAACCGCTACGTTGAACTGCTCTCAAAAAACAAGGAATTTTTAGATAAGCAAGCTTTTAAACTCAAAGAAATTAAGCTGAGTGATGATTATGACTCTTCACTTTATGCCTTAATCATTGATAAAGACATCAGATTAATTGTGACTATTGATGATGATCCAATTTTTGACACTACAGTAATTACATTATTCAGGGTTGTCAACACTGAAGATGCTTCCAAAGCATATAATTCAGTTGCCGAGTCTCTCTACCAAGACTTTAGCATCAAACACCAAGAAATTGAGGTTAGTTCTAGCTAATGTCACGGATTAAACCCCTCTTAGATGAGCATGGTGTTATTCATGAAGCGATGGAGATTTTACCCGATAATCTCAAAATAGATTTTCTCGAAGCTTTGGCAGAATTAGAAGATAATGAATGTCATAGAACTAGAACTTTTCCCAAAACTAGACTACGTAAAGTTAAGGGAATTAAACAAGCAATTTACCGTGCCGATATCGATAAATTATCTGGATGGCGTATTCATTTGCAATATATTGACGGTAAAATTCATTTAAATGACATCATTGAAGGTCAGCGTCATGATGATGTTATTGAAGTGATTAAATCAAGAAAGTATAGGTATGAATAGGGCATTGGGCATTGGGCATTAAAGAAATTTAGCCATTCGCAATTAGATATATTTTCAACACTACATAAATAAGAACGTGCTGGCTCACCTTTCACCTGTTACTTACTGTATTGTATAGATTACAAATAATTAAAAGACTGCTCTGGTACTAATATAAGTTCACCAGATTTAAAACGGGCAATATCTATCCACAATGCTGTGTGTTGATGATGCTCACTTTCAGAAAATATTAGGCTTTCTAATTGATAGAATTTTGTATCAGCAAAATCACACTTATATAATTGAATGATTTCATGTCCTGGTTGACCGTTGTATATAAATATATTTTCTATACAACCTAAGTAGCGAATATTAGTTAAATCAGCTTGAATTTCTTCTTGAAATTCTCGTTTTAAAGCTTCTAAACTAGTTTCGCCAAAGTCAACACCACCACCCAAGGCGCGGTAAAATGTTGATTGTTTTACAGGGTCATAACCTTCAGAGACAAAAATTCTTTGATCATCCTGAATGATTCCTAAAGATATAACCCTAATATCACGTTTTTTACCCATTTTTGTAATTAATTATCATAAATAGAGTAAGCGCGACTTTCACTATCTTCGATAGGCCAATCTTCATTTTCGCCGCCAATATATAAGGATTCAATAGTGACGTATTCTTCACTGAGTTGAGTGAGAGCGTTAATTAAAATATCTAAGGCGATCGCATCACTCGTTCCCAAGTCAAACCAACAACGCGCCCATTGTCCTTCATACTCAAATTCTCCCATATTGTGCATGAGAGCGAGTAGGCTTTTATCATAACCTTGGGAGTCATAATCCATATAGCTGATATCTAATCCAGTTTCTTGAACTTGCAGATTTTCAGCATTAAACCCGCCTAATTTTCCCAAGTAAAACCAGGAGTTAAATACTTCTTCTATATACTGTTTTTCGCGCTCAGAAGGAACTGTACTAAATTTCAGCCAGATCCAAACATCAAAAGGATTAAATTCACGAAATTGAATGTGCATATTATTTAATGGGAATGGGGCATTGGGAATTGGGCATGGGGCATGGGGCATTGGGCATGGGGCATGGGGCATTGGGCATTGGGCATTGGGCATTGTATTTTTCTCCCCCTGCTCCCCCTGCTCCCCCTGCTCCCTGCTCCCCCTTCGACTGCGCTCAGGGCAAGCCTGCTCCCTGCCCCCTGCCCCCCTGCCCTGTTTACCTACCTGCATTATTTACACTATTTACAGCACTATTGCGTTCGCGTTCAATTTGCTTGGCTAAATCTCTGGGGAGTTGAGATTTTTTGGTTAAGGCTTTGTCGAAATTGGCGATCGCTTCTTGAATTAGTTGCTGATTGTTGTCGTTTGTACCCTGTCCTTTGAGAATTTGGGCTTTTAGATAATACAACTCTGGGTTGTCTGCTGCAACTTTTATAGCGCGGTTAACGTAATCTAAGGCTTGGGAGTATTGTTTTAAGTCACGATAGGCGATCGCAATTCCTCGATTGCTTAAATATTCAGGTGCGGCATTTTTTTCTAGGCGTTCAATGGCTTCATCGGGGTTAGCAAAGGGTAAACTCACAGATAGCATCAAATCCATGTAACCCTTGATTAAATTCAGTTCTGGATCTTGGGGGGAAATTGCTTCGGCTTGATTCAGGTGTTGATAAACTTGTCTCAGGCGAGTTAAAGCTTTGGGCGCGCCTTTGATTGTTCCTTCACGGGTGATAATCACTGCGCCTTCTAAAAAATGCCCAACAGCAGTGTAAATATTTCCGCGTAATTCGTCTTTGGAGAGTAATTTTCGCCCAGTTTCTAAAGTTTTGCGGCTGAAATTGTCTAATCCCATTAAATCACCATTAATGTAGGCTAGAGATGCCTTCATTGCATACACTAGAGGCTCATCAGCTTCGCTAGAGGCTGCTTGTTTGAGATAACGCTCTGCTGATGGATAATCGCCTTTGTAAAATACAGCTTTAAAAGCGGCTTCTGTGTTGTCGCCAATTTTACGAGGTTGATTAGTGCGGAAGGGATCACCAGCTAAACTGGGATTAACCCAAAGATTGAGCGCGATCGCCACTCCAAATGTTATCTGTGCTAGTTTATTGAATCGGGAAAATCTCAGTGTTGGGGGAAACAGGAAAATTTTAGTCATTACGATCCTCAGAAAAATTGCGGTTTAAATAGTTTGATATGTTACTTAAAATATAGAAAACGAGTAACTGAAAATCCGATCTTTTATGGCTAAAATACTCTATCCAAGAAGACTGTAGTAATTTTTTCAAGTTCCCATATTTGTTGTAGCTATTACTCATGGATAAAATTGCCACAATAGGAAAAAAGCGGATTTTAACTGTTAAATTTGAATTTATTTATAATACTTGGATTTATCTATAAATTTACTCCCAGTCCCCAGCCCCCAGTCCCCAATCCCCACTCATCGCCAAACTTTTGGTAATCTTAACAAATGCTCTATCTCAGAAACCTAACTTATCATCCCACAGCTTGCCCAACAGCAATTCTCAAATCCGTTAACTTGGAATTACCACCCCAACAGCTAGGCTTGATTATCGGCCCCAGTGGTTCAGGTAAAAGTACCTTACTAGAGATTTTGTCTGGACTGGCTGAACCGACATCAGGCGCGGTGTTTTGGCGAGAACAAGAACTGATATCAGAACAGCTACAACAGTTAGCTGGTTTAGTGTTTCAGTTTCCAGAAAGGCACTTTTGCGGCGGCACGATTTTAGAAGAATTACGTTTAGGACATCCCGAACTAGGAACGGAACGAGTTAGACACGCTTTAAGTGAGGTAGGGTTAGAACATTTATCCCTCTCTGCTGCGCCTCATGCTTTAAGTGGAGGACAACAACGCCGTTTAGCCTTAGCAGTGCAACTAATTCGCCAGCCTAATTTATTATTATTAGATGAACCGACAGCAGGCTTAGATTGGTCAATGCGTCGGCAATTGGTAAATTTATTAGCAAAACTCAAACAAGACTGGACATTGTTAGTAGTAACACATGATGCTGGTGATATGCTAGCGATCGCAGACTTTTGCTGGACACTCAATCACGGTGAACTAGAGTCTGTAGATCCTGCTGTACTGGAAGCTAAAGTCAAAGAACCTCAAGCAGCAGTGTGAAAAGATAAGGGTGTAAGGGTGTAGGGGTGTAGGGGTGTAGGGGAGAAAACTGTTGACTGTTATACAGACGCGATTAATCGCGTCTCTACCAAAGAATAACTATTGACTAATGACTAACTTATTGCCAGAAATGGTAGAAATTTGGCAGCAAACCTTAAATTGGCAACCTACTGAAGAACACCAAAGGCGATTTCAGCAGTTGTATGAATTAATCTTAGAAGGGAATCGTCAATTAAATTTAACTCGCATTACTGAACCTCAAGAGTTTTGGGAAAAGCATCTTTGGGATTCTTTGCGGGGAATTGCACCACAGCAAAAATTTATCTCGTCTCTGGAAACAGGTGCATCTGTAATTGATATTGGTACAGGTGCGGGTTTTCCTGGTGTTCCCATCGCCATCATTGCGCCTAATTCTCACATTACACTTGTAGATTCAACCCGCAAAAAGATTACTTTTATTGATAAAATCTTGAGTGAATTAGCAATTAATCATGCTAAAACTCTTGTGAGTAGAGCCGAAGAAATTGGACAGCAACCACAGCATCGAGAAAAGTATGATCTAGCTTTAATTCGTGCTGTTGGTAATGCCTCAGTTTGTGCTGAATATACTTTACCTTTACTCAAACAAAACGGTTTAGCTGTAATTTATCGCGGTACTTGGACAGCAGAAGAAAATACAGCTTTGCAAAATGCGGTTAATGAGTTAGGTGGTGAAGTTGACTCAGTAGAACAGTTCGTTACACCTCTAAGTAATAGCATTCGCCACTGTTTATATTTACGAAAAATAGCAACCACACCTGCTAAGTTTCCCCGTGCTGTCGGTGTACCAACTCAAAAGCCACTTTAACAGTTATCAGAAAGTTAGTGGTATTACACAACTAAAATTATGCAAAAGTTGTAGGTTGGGTTAAGCGGAGTGCAACCCAACATTTAACTGATAACTGATAACTCATACCAATTCTCTATGAAGTTGCGCCAAATAAATGATGTAGAGACGTTGCGTGCAACGTCTCTACAGTACAGAATAAAGTATCAGAAGGTGTTGGGTTTCCTTGCGTCAACCCAACCTACGCCTACGCCTGATTTAAGATGCTGGAATTTCAATTACAAATTCTGTACCTTCATCCAAAATAGAATTGCAACTCAACTTGCCATGATGAGTTTCTTCAACAATTTGCTTGGCTATAGCTAGTCCTAAACCTGTGCCTTTACCTACTCCCTTTGTAGTAAATAAATGCTCAAAAATCTTGTTTCTAATTTCTTCGCTCATCCCTTTACCGTTATCAGCAATCTGAATTTTGGCTTGGGAATTTACTATTGATGTTGTAATTGTAATCCAGTTGGGATTGGCTTCAATGTCTCTAAAACTCCGCCCAATATTTGATTCTTCTAAAGCATCAATGGCATTGGCTAAAATATTCATAAATACCTGATTTAATTGCCCAGGGAAGCATTCTATTACGGATAAATCACCATAATTTGTAAGGACTTCAATAGCTGGACGCTGTTCGTTAGCTTTCAGTCTGTGCTTGAGAATTAAAATCGTGCTATCAATACCTTCGTGAATATTAAAAGGTACTTTGTAATCTTTATCAATTCGGGAGAAAGTGCGTAAACTATTGCTAATATTGCAAATGCGATCGCAAGCCATTTTCATGGAGTCAATCATCTTGGGTAAGTCTTCTAAGCTATAATCTAAGTCAACATCTTCGGCATGATTGAGAATTTCTTTACCTGGTTCGGGAAAGCTTTCTTGATATAGCTTTAAATGTTCTACAATATCATTTAAAGTGGGATGAGCTTGGTGTAGTGTAGCAGCAATAAAGCCCAACGGATTATTCATTTCATGGGCTACCCCAGCAACTAAGTTACCCAATGCAGACATTTTCTCACTCTGCACAATTTGTAATTGTGCTGTTTGTAAATCTTGCAAAGCTTGTTGTGCTTTTTGGTAAAGCTGAGAATTTTCTAGAGATATTGCAGCTTGAGAAGAAAGTAGATTAATTACTTGTAGCCTTTCGTTAGTAAATACCCCACTGGTTAACTTATTTTCTAAATAGATAATCCCTAACAAATGCCCTTGGTTAAGAATGGGTGTACATAATACACTTTGGGGTTGATGTACTAGCATATAGTCTGCAATTACACCAGGAATATTTGTTTGGCAATTGTTGATAATGACAGTTTCTTTTGTATTCCTCACATAATTGAGGAGTTTTCTAGGAACATATTCACAAGTATCTAGCGGTTGTGCATCCAGAATGCTTTTTACATGATTCTGAGACTTGGATTGTTGATCAATAAAGGTAATGGCGCGGACTTGCCATTGATTATTTTCGGGAAGAATAACTACAGATTTTTTTGCCCCAGAATTTTCTAAAATGATGCGAGTCAATTGGGCAATTAGTTCGTCTAATTCTAGAGAACTGGAAATAGCTTGAGCAGCTTTGAGGACTGACGTAAAATCTAGTACATCAGAAAGACCATTTTTAAAAGCACAAGTAGATGCAGAAGTTGACGTAGTAATAATAGTAGGTATGGTTTCAAAAGCATTGAAACTGATTGTTTGTTGTTGCAGGATGGGTTGCAGTAGTTGCGGATAACGTTTTTCTAAGTCGTCGGTTTTGGCTTTTGCACCCCAATGAGCATAGCAGTAGTAAGCTTCTTGCATATAACCGGCGGCAACTTTTTCTTTGCCCCATTCTAAATAGAATTTAGCCGCTAGTTCGTTGGCTAAGGCTTCTTCGTAACCATATTGATTGATTTTAGCTTGGTTAATTGCTTGCTCATAAAGTTCAATTGCGTCGGTTTTTTCTTTGTTTAATCGCGCTTTTTCTGCTTGTATAAGTAGACATTTGTGCAGGATATTTTCAGGACAAGCTTTTGCCCAACGTGTTAAACGTTCTTCTAGGGGAACAAGTGCTTGCCAATGGTGTTGACGCTGAGAATCTGCAATGGCAGTTTCAGCTAAAGCAAGGTGCATTAATGCCACATAAAAAACACTGGAAGGGACTTTAGCATGACTGGAAATCGTGTTTTCAATGATGCTTAAGTAGGGAATTAAATCAGGGTATGCGGCTGGATTTTCTAATAAATAAGCGTGGCGAATTTTGACGGAATAAAACCAAGATAAGTGATAGGGAGCATTAGCGTATTTTTGCAAATACTGGACTTCACTAAAGTTATCATCATCAAAGGTAAACGGCGTTTTGGTTAAACCCAAAAGTTGGCGTATTGGTTGAATTACCCCGACTCTTAAAGCATCGAGGTTATCTAAACTTTTGATTTGTTCTAGAAAAGCAGCGTGATTTTGCGCGATCGCATACAAATCTTCTAAGTTTTTACCATAAGTCAGGCGATCAGAACCACTCTGCATCATCATAAATCCTACTGTCAGCCAGTTTCCGGCTTCCATCCCATATTTGTAGGCGTTGTTATAGTATGTGTCCGCTTCGCGTACGGGACGACTCCAGCTATGTACGTCAGCCGCAAACAGGAAATTCGTCATTCCGCGCACGTCAGCATTATCAAATTGTTCACAAAGCTGCACTGCTATTTCTCCAAACTGACAAGCAGTAGCCGCATCCTTGAGTACACCATTAGCAATTAAGCCATAGCCGACATAGCCAAAGGGAGACATATCGCTGTTACCATGCTGTAATGACAGTGTGGCCATCTTAGCGAGTGCTAGTAATGCCAAGGTACTTTGACCATCAAGCCACGCCGCATAGAACAGAATTTGTAAAATTCGCAGTATTTCTGCAATGCTGGGATCGGTCATTTTGGGAGCAGCGAGAATGGATGCAATGGTATGCTGCTCTACAAATTGCTGCACCGTAGCGATTTCTGCATCGAGGCTAGCTTGAATCATCTCCGGTTCTGTGGGCATTGTCCACCCCAGCAATTGTAAACTTTGTCGTTGAATTGCGATCGCTTCAGCATTGCGTCCCTGAAGCTGGTACTGAGTCATCTGCACGCGATAAATTACCGCTTTATCCAGGGGAGTTTGCGCGTAGCTGAGTGTCTTTGTATACAGAGATTCAGCTTGGTCAAAATGACTACACAGATAAGCTGCTTCAGAAGCATCCCGGTGCAAACTGTACATGAGTGTATAATTTGTCTGCCAAGTCTCTGGGGATAATAGAGTCATACCGATAGTGCAGTAATCCTCAGCCGCTTGATAAGCTGCGGAAAGTTTGGCTTTTTGTCCAGCTTTTAAGTTGAGATGCGCCAGTGCTTGTTTTTGCTCATCCGTAGGAATAACAGCTTGTCCCATATTCAATTGGTTGACAATATCAAAAATCCGCTCCTCCTGTTCCGCCTGAGATAACCCTTGCAACAACAATTCACCAATGCGAAAATGCGTATACTGCTTTTGCTCTGCTGGAATCAATGAGTATGCAGCTTGCTGAACGCGATCGTGCAAGAATTTATAGGTGACAATTTCTGAACCTTTTACCCCTTCCTCGGTTTCCCTCCCGATATAAAATCTGTAAACTTCACTCCGAGGTAAAATCAGTCCTTCTTGTAACGCTTTCCAGAGGAATGTAGCGGTTTCAGTTTCCGATTTTTCACAGATAATTGCCAATGTCACCAAGTCGAATTGATTCCCAATACAGGCGGCAAATTTTAAAATTTCCTGGGTTGTCTCTGGCAATTTCTGTAATTGTAATGCCATGAATTGTACAACATCATCGGAGAGCGATAACTCTTTAATAGCAACAATATTACATTGCCAGTTTCTCTCATCCGCATCAAATTTAATCAGTCCATCTTCATAGAGTGCTTTGAGAAACTGCGTACTAAAAAATGGATTGCCTTGGGTTTTTTGATAAACTAATTCTGTTAATGGTTGAGCAATACCTGTAGAACAACTCAGGGTATCAGCTACTAGTTGATTTAAACTAGAGTGACTGAGGGGAGTCAGGTTAATAGTATTGATAGTAGCTTGGGATTTTTTAATTTCTGCTAAACTGAACATCAAAGGATGGGCGGCTGAGACTTCATTATCCCGATAAGCTCCAATTAATAATAAATATCCCCCAGATGATTCACTCATCAGCAACTCGATTAACTTCAAAGATGCGGAATCAGCCCACTGTAAATCATCTAAAAACATTACTAGAGGATGTTCCTTAGTAGTGAAAACCTCTACAAACTTGTGAAATAATAAATTAAAGCGATTTTGGGCAGCCGTTCCTGATAATTTAATTACTGGTGGTTGTTGACCAATAATTCTTTCTAATTCGGGAATAACTTCAATAATTACCTGACCATTTTCACCAACAGCCGCTAAAATCTTATTTTTCCATACTTGAATTTGAGCATCACTTTCTGTTAACAATTGCCCCATTAAATCCCGAAAGGCTTGCACAAACGCCGAAAAGGGAATATTGCGATTAAATTGGTCATATTTACCTTTAATAAAATAACCGCGTTGTCTGACAATGGGTTTATGAACTTCGTTAACCACCGCAGTTTTCCCAATTCCAGAAAACCCAGCCACCAGCATCATTTCTGTTGTCCCTAAACTGACGCGCTCAAATGCTTGCAGTAGGGTTTCTACTTCGGTTTCTCTGCCATAGAGTTTATCAGGAATAATGAAGCGATCGCACACATCCCTTTGGGCAATAGGAAAGTCTACAATTTCGCCAGTTTCCTTAAGTTGAAGTAGGCAATTTTCTAAATCATACTTCAGACCTAATGCACTTTGATAGCGGTCTTCAGCATTTTTCGCCATCAATTTTTTGACAATTTCAGATAATACAGATGGAATTTTGGGATTAATTTCATGTATGACAGGTGCTGATTTCGCAATCTGACAATGTACCAATTCCATTGCATCCTCAGATTTAAATGGTAATTCTCCCGTCAGTAATTCATAAAAAGTCACACCCAAAGAATAGAAATCTGTGCGGTATTCAACACACCGATTCATCCTACCGGTTTGTTCTGGTGAAATATAAGCTAGTGTCCCTTCCAAGACATTGGGACTAATTAAACCTTGAGTTTCCCGTGGAAGCAGAGATGCAATACTAAAGTCAATTAATTTAACTTGTTTGGTTTCAGGATGAATTAAAATATTGCTGGGTTTGATATCTTTATGAATAATCCGAGAACGATAGAGAATATCTAAGATACTGCACAAACATATCCCTAATTGTAAAAAATCGCTCAGAGATAGATTTTTCTCATAATCTTCTATCCATTCCTGGAGAGATATCCCCCCAAAGTCTTCCATCACTAAAGCATAAGCATTCTTATATATTTCTAAACTGTAAGTTTTAATAATTTCCGGTTGCTGAAGATTTTTTGCAATAGTGTATTGATTCCGAAACTGCAACAACTCACTGAAGCTGGGGTACGGATTTCTTAGCAGTTTAATCACCACAGGTAAGGAGTCACTTTCTCTAACTCCTCGATAAACGAGAGTTCTAGAACCTTGATATAGTTCTTCGCTGACTTTGTATCCGGGAATATTGATTTGAGTGGTAGCCATATTACTATATACTTAAAGCTTAAGTCTTATTATTCCCAGTTTATGTATTAATTATTTGAGAAAACATATTAAATTTCAATAAAATCTCAACTGACAAAATTACGAAACTTTGATCATTTAATAATAACTATAATCACAAATCATGAAAAATTCATTAATGATCAGTAAAAATATTTAAAAGCAAAAGGTGAACAGTCAACACTGTTCAGTAAAATAACTGGTAAAACACTGCACACATCGTTAAATTCCATGAGAATATATCAATTAATTAACGACAATTATCGCAGTGTCCACAACGCCAGTTAGTGGCTTCTTTGGCAAAACCAAAAGCATCTAATAAAAATTGCCAACGGCATTGTTTAGTATTTAAATATTGATTCATTTGTTGAGCAGCGTGTAATTGTGTGGGTGGCTGATTTTTGCCTTTGTGTTCTATTTTGTAATGGAAAGGGTCAAGCCAGCTTAATTGTCCACTACTATGCAGTAAAGCTAAAGCGATCGCACTATCAGGAAATTGTTTAGTTATCGCATTAACTTCACCCTGTTGTGGGAGTTTTTTGATTAACTGCTGGGCTTTTTGCTGCTGCGATCGCATTTGTTCTTGAAAAAACTGTTGTCTTTGTTTATCATCTGGATCTAGCCACCCCGTAGGCTCACTTATCAATGTCAAAGCCTCAGCCGGTTTACCATCTCTACCAGCACGCCCAATTTCCTGCACATACTCAGATAATAGATGCGGTGCGTGATAATGTATTACCCATCGAACATTCGGC
Organism: Trichormus sp.; assembly: GCA_050633005.1. GTDB lineage: Bacteria > Cyanobacteriota > Cyanobacteriia > Cyanobacteriales > Nostocaceae > Trichormus. The sequence goes on from JBODRP010000072.1 coordinate 13,538, forward strand.
TTATTTATCCCCATGCCAAAGGCGCAGGTACACACCACAAACGGAATTTTATCACCCAACCAACTCGCTTCCACCTCCCGGCGTTCTGTTGCACCTAAACCCGCATGATAACTAGCAGTTTTATAACCCATCTCTGCTAACCAAGCAGCTAAATTTTCACTATCTCGCCGAGTGCGAACATAAATTAATCCCGCTTGTTGTGGTCGATTTTGAATAAATTTGATTAATTGTTGTTTTCTTCCCCTTGGTGTCCAAGCGATGCGGACTGTAGGATGCAAATTTGGACGGTAAGGATTGAGGCGAAATATTTCCGGTTGTTGTAATTGTAAAACGGTTTGAATAGTTTTTTGGGCTGAGGGGTCAGCCGTGGCGGTAAATGCAGCAATACTGATTTTTGTTCCTGGTGGTTTATATTTGAGTAATGCAGGTCTAACAGCCCCTAATCTGCGGTAAGCTGGGCGAAAGGTTTCACCCCACTGTACTAAACAATGAGCTTCATCTAAAATCAAGCCATTAATTTGCAGTTGCGGTTGACATAATCTTTCCCAGACCGGCGGACTTAATAAAGTTTCTGGTGATAAATACAGTAATCTTAGCTGTTGTTTTTCTAATGCTTGTAATGTTGCACGGCGTTGGGATGATGGTAATTCACTATGCAATAATCCAGCTTTTTGTTGACGTTCAATTAATTCCTGTACTTGATTTTCCATCAGTGCTACTAATGGGGATACTACCAAAGTCAACCCTGTTTGTAGCAATGCCGGTAGTTGAAAACAAATTGATTTTCCGCCCCCGGTGGGCATAATTATGAGTGCATCTTTTTGGGTTAATAAACTGTTGACGATTTCTCCCTGTGGCGAACGAAAATCTTCATAACCCCAAATTTTCTGAAAAGCCGCGCGAACTTCTTCCCAAGATTTTGTTTTTTGATTATTCATAAATGGTAGTAGATGCCCATGCTTTGAATTTACACGCTACTACCGAAATACTGGCTCAGTAATTTTATCAAATATTAACAATAGGTAAACCATCTTCCTGAAGAGCAGCAATATAGCCTGTTATTGCTTCTTTAATATTTACAAGTGCTTCTTCTTTTGTTTTACCTTGACTGACGCAACCTTTGAGGTTAGGACATTCTACAATCCAGTAGCCATCCTCATCTCGATACATGATTACTTGCCTAATATTCTGGTTCATGATGAAAAGCTATATAATCACTTTTAATTTTAGCGTTAACCAAAGTTAGGCATAGGTAAATAATTCCTCTGATAATTCTCCTTGAGCAACTTTCGTGACAGAACCAGTCATAGAGATGTTAAAGTTATCTTTAATCTGAATCAGAATTTCTCCCCCAGGCATTTTTACAGTAATTTTAGAATCACATAAACCAAGTTTATGTGCAGTAGCCGCCGCCGCACTGCTACTACTACCTGACGCTAAAGTATAACCTGCTCCTCTTTCCCAAATTTCAATTTGAATAGTATTTCTATCTAATACTTTCATAAATTGCACATTAGTGCGATTGGGAAATAAAGGATGAACTTCTAAAATCGAACCATATTCTTTTGCAATATCTGGACTAATTTCAGCTAAAAGAATCACGCAGTGTGGATTACCAATTGTCGCTGCACAAAAAGAAAAAGTTTGATCACCAACAGTGATTTGTTCTTTAATTACTTCTCGGTCATCTCCCGCTACAGGAATATCTTGACTCCAAAAGCTGACTTTCCCCATCTCAACCTGGACTGTTTTACCTGCATCTTTGATCACAGATTTTACTATTCCACCCGCAGTTTCAATTGAGAATGGCTCTTCGTCAACAAGTCCCATATCCCAGAGGTAACGGGAGAAAATCCGCAGTCCATTACCACTTTTTTCGGCTTCGCTTCCATCGGGGTTGAAGATGCGTAAGGCGAATTTTGCTATGTTTGATGGTAGCGGCCCCAGCAAAATACCATCAGAGCCTATACCGAAATTGCGATTGCAAATTATTTTAATTTTTTCAGGGGTTAAATCAAATGATAAATCTTGGGGATTGATCACTAAATAATCATTACCCAAAGCATGATATTTATAAAATTTCAACATTTGAAACTAGCGGTGAGACTGTCTTTAATTGCTACAGTCCTGAGTGCTGAGTCACGAGTGGGGATTCTCACTCAGCACTCAGCACTTTTAACTCAGCACTCTTTTACAATTGGTTAGCAGTTACTTCTGTTTGCTTCTCTTGCGTTTGCAGTGCTGCATATAAACGATTGAGGGCATTAACGTAAGCTTGTGCTGATGCAACTATGATATCGGTATTGGCTGCATGACCCGAAAATACTCGTGATTCATGTCTTAAACGGATAGTCACTTCCCCAATGGCATCGATACCGGCTGTTACTGACTGCACAGAGAACTCAATCAATTGGTTAGGAACGTTTACAACACGGTTAATTGCTTTGTAAACCGCGTCTACTGGCCCTGTGCCAATGGCTGCGTCGGTGAGTTCTTCGCCTGTGGGAGTGCGGAGGGTAACTGTAGCTGTGGGTTGAGCGTTACTACCGCAGGAAACCTGGACTAATTCTACCCGGAATAAATCGGGTGCTTGTTGAATTTCGTCGTTAACAATGGCTTCCAAGTCCCAATCAGAAATTTCTTTCTTTTTGTCGGCTACTTCTTTGAATCTCACAAAGGCTTTATTGAGTTCGGTTTCTGATAGTTCAAAACCTAATTCTTTCAAGCGAGTACGGAAAGCATTACGCCCAGAATGTTTACCCAAAACTATTTGATTGTCTGTTAAGCCAATCAATTGAGCATCCATAATTTCGTAGGTGAGTTTATTTTTCAAAACTCCATCTTGGTGAATACCTGACTCGTGAGCAAAAGCATTTGCACCGACAATTGCTTTATTTGGCTGGACTAACATTCCCGTCAAATTGGAGACTAAACGGGATGTTTTGTAAATTTGTTTGGTGTCAATATTGGTGAGGGGTTCTTCAGAATTTTCGGGTCTACCCAAGAAAGGATTAAAATATTGCCTGCGGACGTGCATAGCCATGACTAATTCTTCTAAGGCAGCATTTCCGGCGCGTTCTCCGATACCATTGATGGTACATTCTAACTGTCTAGCCCCATTTTTGACGGCTTCTAAGAAGTTAGCAACTGCCAAGCCTAAATCATTGTGTCCGTGAACAGAAATGATAGCTTGGTCAATGTTGGGGACATTTTCTTTAATCCCCTTAATAATTGCCCCAAATTCGCTGGGTGTGGTGTAACCAACTGTATCGGGAATGTTAATTGTTGTTGCACCGGCTGCGATCGCTCGCTCTAAAACTTGGTACAAAAATTCAGGATCAGAGCGTCCTGCATCTTCGGGAGAAAATTCCACATCATCGGTGAAACTCTTGGCATAGGCTACCATTTCCTCGGCGATCGCAATTACTTCTGGTCTGCTTTTTTTGAGTTTATATTGCAGGTGGATATCAGAAGTAGCAATAAAGGTGTGTATTCTCCCCTTAGCTGCTGGTTTAATCGCTTCAGCTGCGGCTTTAATATCATCATGTCTGGCTCGTGCCAAACTACAAATTACCGGGCCATTTTCTGTGCCGACAGTTTGAGCAATTTTGCTTACCGCTTCAAAGTCGCCGGGACTCGCAAACGCAAAACCTGCTTCAATAATATCGACACCGAGACGGGATAATTGCTTGGCGATCGCCAGCTTTTCGTCTATATTGAGGGTTGCTCCTGGACATTGTTCGCCATCCCGGAGAGTCGTATCGAAAATAATGATTCTTTCTGGTTTCGTGGTCATTTTGGCTTGTCTTTTTACCTTTACTTTTAATATCGCTTACATTAGTTTTTCTAGTCTTAACTTTGTAAATAATTGCTAAGAGAATTAACCTTCTGCTTTTTCTATTTGATCCCGAATATCATTTAAGTCTATATATCTATCGGTAGCGTTGCGTAACTCTCTGGCGATCATTCCTTCTGTGGAAACTACGGTAATATGAGTATTTTTGGATCTTAATAGTTCAATTGCTCTTTCAAAGTCCCCATCACCGCTAAATAAAACTACTCGGTCATACTGATCTACTGTATTAAACATATCTACAACAATTTCAATATCTAAATTCGCTTTTTGGGAGTAGCGACCGGAGGAATCATCGTAATATTCTTTGAGGATTTTCGTTCTGACTGTATAACCTAAACTAATTAGTGCGTCTCTAAAACCTCGTTGATCTTGGGGATCTTTTAAGCCAGTGTACCAAAAAGCATTGATTAATGTTGTTTCTGACTGTTCGTGTTTAAAGTATTCTAATACTCGTCGGGGATCAAAAAACCAACCATTTTTTTGTTGAGCATAGAACATATTATTTCCGTCTACAAAAATAGACAGACGATTCATTGGAGAACCCATAGAAAAATACACCTAACAATAGTAAAGAATTTAGATTGAACAATAGATTATAGCAATTCTCATTTGATCAATTTGCTAATCTCTTCAGAGTAGCGTGTGATGTATAGCTTTTATCTTACCTCTTGCACAGCATAAAATTATCTGAACCGGAGGATTTTATTTTCTGGGGTTTGAAAATTTTAACTCCCCGGACAATAAGTGATCCCCTGTAATCAAAATCTACCAATAAAATTGACTGATTAACAGGATTTTTTAGGCTGGAGTCATCAAGTTTACTTCTAAAGACGTAAGGCATAGGTCTGAGGATAGGATAAGGAATAATCACAATCTCTACATTGTGCAGTTAACAATTTTGCCATCAGCACTCAACTATAGACGCTTTGTCACAGATATACCGTGGGGATGGCATAGAGTATAATCTAGCCACAACCAAGAGATGAGTCGGCATATTTGCGGCTCAAATCATGGGTACACAGTACTAGGATCTGACTCACAAAGAAGTTTTTGGCAGTATTAGTCTGACTAGCTGCCTGAATAGATGAGGATGAATAATAAAAGTTATATTACAAATGTATAAGTTAATCATTTAAGTATTATTTCAATGTGATTGTAGTATAAGTGGGTCAAAATAAATCAAACAGTGGTACGTAAATTATTAACATGATATGGCAGAAGAAACTACATCAACGTCAAATAAGAAATATGTCTCTACTGCCAATATAGCCTCAACTAAACCAACAAAACCAACTTTGACTGGATCATTACGCCAGTCGCAACGCATGGTAGGACTGGGTAATCTACTCAACATTGTTGCCGCAGTTGGGGCATCCCTGGTAGTATCTTCCGGCGGGGTTGTGGCTCAATGGTTAGAAAATCAAGCCCTATCAACATTTTGGCAACTGCGAGGGTCGCTTGTGCCGCCAGAAGATATTGTCATTTTAGCAATTGATGATCAGTCAATATCACTACCCGAACAGTACTATAAAACAGATCCACACACTTATGCCTACCTAGAACCACTGAGATCCTTTCCCTTTAAACGTGCTGCTTATGCTGAAGTAATTGAAAAATTAATGCAGGCGGGAGCGCGTTCCGTGGCTTTAGATGTGGTTTTTGATACTCCTAGTATTTATGGTACAGATGATGATCGCCAACTGCAAGCAGCATTAAAAAAATATGGCAACAAAATCACCTTAGCCGCGCAATACGAAGCATCTGAATCCCACCAAGGGACATTCACACAATTGCGGTTGCCTAATGACAAATTTCGTCAATATCCCAACATAGGCAGTGTAAATTTCATCTTAGAGGCAGACGGGAAGATTCATCGACTCGCCAGGGAATTTAATAAACTGTTAGCAGCAGATGATATCCTACGCGAGAAAGTGCTGTCATTTGATCAAGCCGTATTGAGATCAGCCGGAATCAAGTATCCACAACCGCGAGGTAGTGGTATTTATTTTTGGGGAGGAGCGGGTACATTTGAGGCGATTCCCTTTTGGTACGTCTTC
>JBODRP010000073.1:0-19362 GCA_050633005.1 Trichormus sp.
AACGGTTAACTTGTCGCTTGTCGTTCACCTTGACTATTTTGCCATCAACTTGAGTGGTATAGCTAAACGCCTCCTCAACCACATAGCGCACTTGAGGGACAATTTGTTCTAGTTTATCACCAGCTACACTTTGCGCTACTTGGGTAACTTTGGCTTGCTCCCAATGGTGATAACGATTACTTAAAGTAGAACACAGAAAAAATCCTGCAACTAACAGCACTAATACTAAAGATAGATGCTGCAAACCCCATAACACTTGTGAGTAACGAATTGTCCACTCACCAACGAAAATTTTCTGTTCTGCTGGATGATGGCGGAGAGTAAAACTAATAATTGCGATCGCCACTCCCAAAGCTATGATTAAAACTACTAATAATATCAAAGCTGGGAGTAATTGAGAACCCAGTTGAATTAGCTCTGTGGGATGTGTTAAATCAGGTAGTCCCGGAATCCCCTCTTTAGTAGAATACATGGGTAATTCTCACATAATTTGCAATCACAGACTGGCAAAAATTCACAAAAGTTTCTGTGAAAATCACTATGTATTTCTTCTTAATATAAAAAACTTATCCAAATACTAATTCAATTAGTATGCCCAGAATATTTTTTATATAGATTGTGTGACGCTGCGATAGTATTCCAACTTAGTAATAAGACTGATAGCGTCACGCACCAACCAGCCATTGTGACACTTGCATAATACCAATTTTCCCAAATTAAGCAACAGATGCAAAGCTTGAAACCCAGCCTGTATATAACTTTCTTAATTACGTTAGCCTAGCGGGCGCAGCCAATTACGTAAAGCCTGCGCCATAGCTCCACTTAGAGCGTAGGGAGGCGTTAGCCAATTACGAATTACTAATTACGTTAGCGGAGCGGGGCGGGAGCATCGTTACGAATTGGTATGAGTCCTGCTATTTTGTCCTGTTAGCCGCTACCCGACAAACAATTTCCATAGAGTTAGCATCAGCACTTCTCGGCTTAGGAAAAATCTCCTGCTCTGTTTTATCAACACTAGTTAAATTACCATTTGCACTATAAACAGCAAATCGTCTAGAGAATAATCTGCCTTGACTACAAACAGCACGCAGAGTTCTTCTGGACATACCGTTACCATGCTGTTCTAGTAGCGTATATTCAGTGCCTTTTACAGATGCCAAATCTAAAACAATTGGATCACCATTTCTATTAGAACCTACTTGCAGATAAAAATTATCTTTTGTGGTTTCAGCTATTGCTATGCCACTAAATGATAATGAGAGTATTGCCACCAAGCCGCCAATTTTTTTTAACCACATAATTAATATTTTTATAAACCCATACTTTATTTTTATTCATAAAGTATTGTTTTTGCTGTGGTAAAATCACTAGAAAATATTTACGTAACGATACAATCGCAAATCTCAAAAATTAGTATTTATAGGCAAATAAAAAAACCGTAGTGGAACTACTACGGTTAATTTGAGTGGAATACTGAACTCTAAACCTATTTTAATAGTTGATGTCTTACAACTTTAGCTCTTTACCTGTCTGTCATCTCTTCATGCAGTAAAGTTTAACTATTCAAAAGAGATTTGTCATTACTGAAATAAAGCAGTGAAGACAGTGAAATATTGATTTCTATTAACTGTGAAATTATCTGTATTCCGAGAATCTATGCAGCTATTCAATAAACTTTTTCAGTAATATCACTAGATACCTAAAGGTTCTCAGATACGTCAATCAAATAATATACTAGGAATATATGTAAAAATCATAACAGTCTTAAATTTCCAAAAGTTCGGTAATCAAGGTTAAAAAAAATCTAATGAATACATTAGGCTACTACTTTTATCAGAGGGTGAGCGAAAAAAGGTGTGGGGAGTGTGGGGAGTGTGGGGAGTGTGGGGGGTAATTTTTTGGATACTTAGCTAGAAATCCCACACAAAATTTCGTTCACCCTTTATCAGAGATTATATTAGGTTAGTTCCTATGTAGTAGGTATGCCCTACTACCCTCAAGTTATGAGAATTGAAAAAATTTATAGCAGTTGACAGTTAACAGGCTTCAAAGTCCTTTCTTATCAGGTTTTACGCTAATTTAATTGAACATAAACCCATGACTGATTACTTACCATGTCCTCGGTACTGCCTCACACGCAAAAATCATGATGGTTCAGTGCCAGATGAGAGACTGTGTGATTTTTGCTGGTATGAATATTGTTTTTGTTGGGCTGAATATTGTCTAGATGGGTGGTTAGAAGCTCAAGCTCATCACCCCTCATCTATTCCTAACACTGAAGATAAAACACAAGCGAGGCCATTTTAACCTCGCCGAAAAAACCAAACTATTATTTCTGAGTAAGGATTTTAGTCCGCTAAGAAGGACTAAAGTCCTTACTACAAACCTTTAACTATCTACATTCTTTCAGTAGCTCAGGCATATGCTGTTCTAGTTTTTTAGCTGTCTGTTCTTCCTGCTGTAAGTTTTGCTGTAGCAGTTGTACAACCTTTTGTTGTCCCATCTGTTCCGCAACTTGAATCAAACTACGGTAGCAAGCAATTTCTAATTGTTCCACCTTCGCTTGACATCCAGCCAATCCCAAAGTCAGAATTTTCTGACTCTCGGCAGCTAGTAACATAAATTTTTGACCATCATTAACCAAACCAGCAGCAGTATTACAATTGATGCGCTTTGGTTGTTGCCCCAAAGTATTGAACACCTGTTCTAAATTTTGAATCTGTTGTTCTGTTTCCCGAATATGAGTCTCAATGAGAGACTTCAACTGGGTATGTTGACAACACTGCACCATCATCTGCTGCGCTTCCCAAAAGCGTTGTTCAGCATCGTACATAACACCAACTTCATAGATAAATTTTTCTTGCAAGTTGGAGATTTTAGTTACGGGGCGTTCACTTAGTTGAACCATAGTTCTTCTCCTGGGTTTTCGACACCAAGTAATTTTGATGTCGGGATGTTTAAACTACGTTCTACATTCGCCAATCGTTTCTGCATTCTCGTCATACCATAGGCACAACTGAGTGTTAATTCTCAGTGCTAAGTCAAATACATTGGGTATGGGGCATTGGGAATTGGGCATGGGGCATGGGGCATGGGGCATGGGGCATTGGAATAACATCAGCTTTCCCACATGAGAGCGTTAGTAAAGTAAAGTAAAGATAGATTAAGAATGCGCTGATAATTCAATGACTGTTCCACACTTGCAGGAAATATCCTCTCAGTTAGAAAGTCCCAATTTGCGCGATCGCATGGTAGCCTTGGCCAATTTGCGGGATATACCAGCTGAAGATGCTGTACCTTTAATTAAAAAGGTTTTAAATGATGAATCTTTGCAGCTGCGATCGATGGCAATATTTGCCCTAGGTATCAAGCCAACCAGTGAATGTTATCCAATTTTGGCTAAAATACTGGAAAATGACCCAGATTATAGTATGCGTGCGGATGCTGCTGGTGCTTTGGGTTATTTGGGTGACATTAGAGCCTTTGAGGTGCTAGCACGAGCATTCTACGAAGATACGGATTGGTTAGTACGCTTTAGCGCGGCTGTTTCTCTTGGTAATCTTAAAGATCCACGAGCGCGTGAAATTTTAATTCAAGCTTTAGATGCTCCAGAAGTTGTCTTACAACAAGCCGCAATTTCCGCACTAGGAGAAATCCAAGATATTGATTCCGTAGATCATATACTCCGCTTTGCTCAATCAGATGATTGGTTAGTCAGACAAAGACTTGCGGAAGCTTTGGGCAACTTACCTACAGAAAAAAGTCTATCAGCTTTAAAATATTTGGCCAAAGATAGTCATCCCAGCGTAGCAGAAGCAGCGAATTTTTCCCTTAACAGACTTGAGCAAAGAGGTAATCAAGTCTAATATTAAAACCTCTCATTGCTTTTTAATAATAAGAAGCGGCTTTTTTCAGATTTTGATGCAGGATAATTTCCATGAATATTCAAGAATTTTTTGAATTGAGTGCTGGTAAATGGTTTTCCCATCGCACTAGTCATAATTTAGGTGTGAAGCAATCCCAAAACGGTAAATCTGACGTAATTATTGAGACACTAGCAACAGACCACCCAGAAGTGATCAAATTATGTCAGCAATATGCAATTTCTGCCGATGCTGTGTGTTGTAGTGCCAAAGTTACTTGGAACGGCATCATGGGAGCAGAGGACAAAAAACATACTCGTTCGACTGTATTAATTACTATTCCAGATGACGATAACCTCAATGAAGGCAAATTACTGGGAACAACCAGTGATGGCGAGAAAGCACCTGTAACGGGTCGATATAAACTAGGCAGTGATGAAGCCTTGACCCTAATTACAGAATCTGACACCATATCATCTGAAGAACGCTTGTGGTTTGCTAGCCCTAATTTACGGATGCGGGTAAGTGTCTTAAAAGATGCGGATGGCTTGAGTGTTGCTGCCTTTACTTCTGAGATTCGCATGGGTGGTAATGCGGCTGCTAAGAAAGCTTCAGAAGCGGCTAGTTCGGCAGGTTAGTAGGAAGCAGGGGAGTAGGGGTGTAGGGGTGTGGGGGAGAAGGTTAAATTTGTAATAAATTAGCGATCGCCTGTGGCAGTGGCAATATAATGATCACCAATAAAGCCATTGCCAATAAACCCAAGATGTCCCGTTTATTATCGAGTTCAGTGACATCATTTAAGGCGGGTTCATCAATCAAGGGGATAAATAATAAAATAATTGCCCAGACAAAAAATTCTGGTTGCACTAAAGACAACATCAACAGCAACAGACGTGCAATTTGCCCAATCAACATAGCAGTTCGTTGTCCGAACATCGCATGAACAATGTGGCCGCCATCGAGTTGCCCTACAGGCATGAGATTCAAAGCTGTGACAATTAATCCCAAAAAACCAGCTATAGCTACAGGATGTAAATCAATGGCTGATTGTGAGGTTAATTGGCTACCTAAAGCTACTTTCGATAGTATCGCTAACAAAATCGAATATTTAGGATTGAGGGCATCGGGGTTTAATAAACTCGTTTTATCAGTTAAGGGAACTATCTCTGATTGAGTTAACCCCCACATAATTAACGGTAATGTGGCAATAAATCCCGCAATTGGCCCGGCAATACTCACGTCAAATAAAGCCTTACGGTTGGGAATAGGACTCCGCATTTGAATAAATGCCCCAAAAGTTCCCAAGAAAAATGGCATGGGAATAAAATAAGGCAGGGTAGAGCGAATCTTGTAAAACCTAGCAGTTAAATAATGTCCTAATTCGTGGATACCCAAGATAGTCATCAGACCTAAAGCATAGGGTAATCCTTGCAACAATATTCCTGGGTTAGATGCTAGCATTTTCGGATCAATGCCAGCCATTTTCACACCCACCAAGGAAGTAGTCACTAAAGTAGCTAAAACTAGTAGCAACGCTAGTCCAGGACGGGTTAATTTTTCTGATGGCTTGACATTGCCCTCTTTAGCTGCTTGTGCATTAGGAACTAAGACAAAAAACGGTTTACCGTTAAAGCCTTCTTGAAAAATAATCAAAAAGCGATCGCCAAATTGTGATTCAATATTGGCTCGAATCTGCTGATAAGCTCGAATAGGTGTTGTTCTCAACTGACCACGACAAATGATTGCCTGGGGTCTATACTCAATGTTCTGCACGTAGTAAATAGACCAGGGAAAACAATTTCGCAGTTGGGTTTCTTCCGTCGGTTCAATGGGGCGCACAAGTACTTGTTCTGCGGTAGGATGGATAGCCGGTTGTGATTCTGGGGTTTGGGGTTTGGTTGGTGTATCCCTCGGCGGTTGCCGTCCCCACTGAAACAAAAGCCAGTATAACAAAAGGCAGATGATTGCCGGCCAGATAATCAGCGATGGTGGGGGAGGTTGTTTTACTCCATATACTAACGTCCAACCACTCAATAATAATGCTGGTGTCATTAATACCAACCACAATAACCAAATTGGTGTGCTGGTGATATTAGCAACACTGCGCTGCACCATTAGATAAGTAGCCAATCCCAATAGGAGAAGAAACCAAAATGTCATTTGCTCTTTAGTAATTTGAAAAAAATGCCCTGCTGTAGAAGCAGCCAACAGTAAAAAGCAAGAACTATTTTTCTCACCTTATTACTGGTTAAATATACTTACTTCCTAGTCCCTACTCCCCACTTCCCACATTTGCTTATGTTCCCCTTGCCTCAACCACCCAGTTCTACAACCAAGTCACCACGGTTTGTCTTAGACAATATTTTTGCCTTTCCACCAAATCGAGACACATTAGGGGGAACTTCTTATTTCATTGTAAGAAATGATGGGAATATCCTCATAGATTGCCCATCATTGGATCAAATAAATCAAGATTTTTTGCGATCGCACGGTGGAGTGAAATGCTTATTCATCACCCATCGAGGTGCTATTGGTAAAACTTCAGAAATTCTTCACAACTTTGACTGTGAAGTACTAGTTCAAGAACAAGAAGCCTATTTATTACCAGGGTTAACAGTTACTACCTTTACTCAAGAACTGGTTTTAGATCACACCACCAAATTAATTTGGACACCAGGACATTCTCCCGGTTCATCTTGCCTCTACTATAACCAAATGGGAGGCATACTGTTTTCCGGTCGCCATTTACTCCCCAACCTCCAAGGCGAACCATTGCCATTGCGAACAGCTAAAACATTTCATTGGCCACGACAACTTCAAAGCCTGCAAGCACTATTACAAATGTTCACACCGGAAACACTCCAGTATATTTGTCCAGGTGCGAACACCGGATTTTTACGAGGACAGCGAGTTATAGACCAAGCCTATCAAAGACTAGCTGCAATTGATGTAGCAGCTTTGTCCTAATTGGGCGTATCAATTCAAAATTCAAAATTCAAGAATTTTGGGCATTGGGCATTGGGCATTGGGCATTGGGCATTGGGCATTGGGGTAAATATTTCTCCCTTGTCCCCCCTGCTCCCCTGCTTCCCCTGCTCCCCCTGCCTCCCCTGCTTCCCCTGCTCCCCCTGCCTCCCCTGCTTCCCCTGCTCCCCTGCTCCCTGCTCCCTGCCCCTCTGCCTATCCTCTCACCTCTACACCCGCTACTACAGCATTTTTCTGCAACAATTCCACAGCCGCTTGATATTGCAAATCTTCTGCTGTGCCAATCTGGTTACGCTGAAGGGGTGACTGAGAAATGATTTGATCGGGTTTAATCCCTAATTTATTAATATCTCGATGGGTAGGTGTTTCGTACTTAGCAATTGTGACAGCTAAACCAGAACCATCCCCAAGTTCAAATAAAGATTGGATTAAACCTTTACCAAAGGTAGTTTCACCTACTAACTTGGCTCGCTGATTATCTTGGAGTGCGCCGGCTAAAATTTCGCTAGCACTGGCAGTTCCTTGATTTACCAGAATTACTAAAGGATCGTCTGTCAAGGCAGGGCCAAAGGCTTCAAAACTGCCTTGAATGCCTTGGCGGTTGACGGTGTAGACTATAGTGCCGGAATCTAACCACAACCGGGCTATTTCAATGCCAGCTTGGAGTAAGCCACCGGGATTATTTCGCAAATCTAAAATATAGGCATCAGCACCTTTTTTTTCTAAACTAGAAATGGCGTGTGCTAACTCTGTAGAGGCGTTGGCATTGAATTGTGTGAGGCGCAGATAGCCAATAGATGTGCCTTGAGGGGAGGAGCGTAATTCCGCCACAACAGGGTTAAGAGTGATGCGATCGCGCATAACTCTAACTTCCTTCGCGCTATCTCCATCTCGTTCAATTAAGAGGGTAACTATACTGCCAATTGGCCCCCGCATCCTAGCGGCGGCTTCATCGAGAGTGAGATTATCTGTAGACATCCCTTCAATTTTGACGATGCGATCGCGCGGTTGAATCCCAGCTTGCTCGGCTGGTGAACCCTCTATAGGTGATACTACCTCTAGCTTCCCAGTTTGGGGATTGAGGGCAATTTGTAATCCTACTCCCGTCAGTTCTCCAGAGGTATTCACCTGCAAACTGCGGTATTGCTCAGGGTCTAAAAACCTGGTAAAAGGGTCATCAAGGCTCTTGAGCATATTTTGAATGGCCACATAGGCGGCTTTTTCGTCTTTGAGGGGCTTTTGTAAGGCCTTTTGTCTGACTGCTGCCCAATTTTGATGATTAAATGTATCGTCCAAATAAGCACGATTGACAATTCGCCAAACCTCTGAAACTAGTTTTTGTTCCTCCGTCAATGCGTCTGCTGGTTGGATGAGTGTACCAAACACTAAACCAAAAGCCACCAATAGTGAAAATCCGAGCCGAAAAACCTGTTTGTGCATGAACCCCATTATCAATTTCACCTCAGCCAAAATTGCCTATAATTGCTCAGTTGCCTCGTCGTTGATGAAATCTATCTCTCGATTATGTTACTTTTTTTATAGAAGTGGTGCATTGTTCTCATGAAGTTGTTACAGGAACTATGTGAATAACCACCTCAACAAAAGATAAAATCTACTTTGTACCCACCATTGAGAGTGTTGGCTTGCAAAGAGAACGCAATATATTCCATATTTACAGAGTGTTAAGTTTCTAAACTTTTAGCACTCTCGCAGTGCAAAAGCAAACAAACAAAATCCTCTTAAAAGAAAATCCCAAAACTACTATTGGGAGATTGAATCAACCGCAACCGATTTTTAGGAACTTGAGATTGTATGGCCAACGTTTACGACTGGTTTGAGGAACGCTTGGAAATTCAGGCGATCGCTGAAGATGTCACAAGCAAATATGTACCTCCCCACGTCAACATCTTTTACTGTCTAGGTGGCATTACCCTAGTTTGCTTCCTAATTCAGTTCGCTACTGGCTTCGCCATGACGTTCTACTACAAGCCAACAGTGGCTGAAGCGTACTCCTCAGTACAGTACATCATGAATGAAGTTAACTTCGGTTGGCTAATTCGCTCCATCCATCGCTGGTCTGCCAGCATGATGGTGTTAATGATGATTCTGCACGTCTTCCGCGTGTATCTGACTGGTGGTTTCAAAAAGCCCCGCGAATTAACTTGGGTAAGCGGTGTGATTCTAGCTGTCATCACTGTTTCCTTCGGCGTTACAGGTTATTCTCTGCCTTGGGATCAGGTTGGTTACTGGGCGGTGAAAATCGTTAGTGGTGTACCAGAAGCAATTCCCGTAGTCGGCGTACTGATTTCTGACTTACTGCGTGGTGGTTCTAGTGTTGGTCAAGCAACCTTGACACGTTACTACAGCGCACACACCTTTGTATTGCCTTGGTTAATTGCGGTCTTCATGCTGTTCCACTTCTTGATGATCCGTAAACAAGGTATTTCCGGCCCCTTGTAATTCCATCAGTCCTCATGGCAACAGGCAACACCACTCAGTTACAACAATGAGTCATTTGGTTTAAACTGATGAAAAATCAGTAATTAATGCCTCACAGTTGCCTCCAAGGTCAATGCTCCTATTTGACACTGAAAGTTAACTACCCAAAAAGAAAGCATGAGGGCTAGTTTAACTGCCAGTTTGCCTGAATTATCTTGATGGCTACCATCCCCAGCTTTAACTGAAAACTCCGCAGGAGAGAGCATTTTCAATATGTCAATCCAAAAAAAACCCGATCTGAGCGATCCCAAGTTAAGAGCTAAACTCGCCCAAGGTATGGGTCACAACTACTACGGTGAACCAGCTTGGCCAAATGATCTACTGTACGTATTCCCAGTAGTAATCATGGGTTCATTTGCTTGTATTGTGGCTCTAGCTGTTTTAGATCCTGCAATGACAGGTGAACCAGCAAATCCTTTTGCTACACCACTGGAAATTCTGCCAGAGTGGTATTTATACCCAGTATTCCAGATTTTGCGATCGCTTCCTAACAAGTTGTTGGGAGTCCTAGCAATGGCTTCCGTACCTCTGGGTTTAATCCTCGTTCCCTTTATTGAGAGCGTGAATAAATTCCAAAACCCCTTCCGCCGTCCAGTCGCAACCACAGTTTTCTTATTCGGAACTTTGGTGACTCTATGGCTAGGTATTGGTGCGGCTTTACCACTAGACAAATCCTTGACATTGGGATTGTTCTAAGCTAAAGCTAATCGCCAAAAAACTCTTTGACGCTTGTAGTTTTCAAAAGCGCATATCTGAAGTTATGATGTCTGGTGACAAGTCACCCTTGGGTGTCTACGGCAAACCGTCGTTCACTTCTTTGGTATATGTGCTTTTGAAAACAATCAACAAGCGTCAATTTTAGTCAATTGGGCATGGGGCATTGGGTAAGCAGTTATCTTTTACATCGCCCCAGGAATTAGTGGCAGTCTTTAGCAGTGTAGTATACGCCTGATAACTGATTTAATTGATTTTTCTCCATTCCTTCTCATTCTGTCTAGTTAAATTTTTGCGTTTGAATCTAAAAGTTATTTCAAAACTTAAAATAGATTGAAGAATAATAGATTAAAGACACTCTCATACATATTAAATTCATGCCACGGTCAATGCTTGGCATTATGCAGCAAGACCATCTGAAAGTAAAAAGCGAACTCAAGCTCTTGAACCAAGTACAGCAATGGTTTGAGGACTTTTGTCTAAAACACCTATTTCAACTTGGCTGGTCAGAAAGCCAACTTTATCGCCTTAATTTGGCGTTAGCAGAAGGCTTTACTAATGCAGTTCGTCACGCCCACCATACGTTACCACCAGAAACAACCATAGAAATTGAAGCGAGTCTATGGGTTGACAGGTTAGAGATTAGAATTTGGGATCATGGTAAGCCTTTTAACCCGGATGCGATCACAGAACCAGCACCAGGTACTCTACAAGTAGGCGGCTATGGTTGGTTTCTGCTGCGGCGTTTAGCTGACCGTGTTGTTTATGAACGCACTGATGACGGGAGGAATTGTTTGGTAATTCTTAAGTATCTTACAGAAGTGCAAAAACGAACTGATATTTGATAGCAGTTGACAGTTGACAAAAAAAGGGAACGGGGTTGAGGGTTGGGGGAACAGGAAAAGAGTCTACCTTGTCTACCTTGTCTACCTTGTCTCCCCTACCACCTGTATTTAAATCAGTATTATTTGCGACTAATAATTGATGGATTTCCCCAAATATTAACTTGCCCATCAAATCCGCCACTGCCAAGCATTTGACCATCACGACTAAAAGCGATCGCGCTGACCCAATCACTATGTCCAACTAGTGTATTTAATAACTCACCTGTAGTTAAATTCCACAATTTAATCCCGTCTCTGCCGGCACTGGCGAGGATTTGTCCATTGGGATTAATGGCGATCGCATTTACCCAATTGTTGTGTCCGGTGAGGGTGTAAACTGGTTGTTCAGAAGAGAGATTCCAAACTTTGATGGTGCGATCGCGGCTGGAAGTGACTAAATTTTGACCATCGGGAGTATAAGCAATATCTGTAACTGTATCAGTATGAGCAATAAATCCCCTAATTAATTTACCAGTGGTTAAATTCCACAGCTTAATCACACCTCTTTTATCACCACTAGCCAAAATCTGACCATCAGGACTCATGGCTATGGCGTGAATTGTATTATCAAATTGTACTAATGTGGCTAGGGGGCGTTGTTGTAGCAAATCCCACATTCTAATCCCATCTAAAGCACCACTTACGAGGATTTTGCTATCAGGAGACACAGCCAAGGACAACACACTAGCACTGTGTCCAACAAAAGAACGGGTAAATCTATTGTTTTTTAGATTCCACAGATTAATAGTGTTGTCGCTACCACAACTAACTAAAGTTTGCCCATCTGGGGAAATCACTAAAGATTCTACGGAAGTTTTTTGGGCTTTATTAATATTGCCTACCCTTTTACCTGTGATGGGATTCCACATCCGAATTATCCCCTCATTGTAACCCCCACCACTCACGACTGTTTTACCATCTGGACTAAAGGCTAAAGATTTCACAGTACCGCGATGTGCGACGATGGTACGCAGGAGGCTGGGGTTGGTAAATGCTCCTGTGGTTTCTGGCGTATTGACTACAGGGTTAGCATAAGCAGGATTGAGTTTTAACTCTTGCCACAGATTTATCGGTATGGCGTTGGCGAATATCGCCGCCATAAATGCCATCAGCAAAGACACGCCACCTTTTCCATGACTCCTCACTGTCTTCCTCACCTCATTAAAATACACACATCACAACTCAAAACTTTGACTAGACACAAATCGTCAGCTTGCTATCCAGTAGTCCAGACTCAACATTTACCATTCATAGTTACTAATACGGAGGTTTTTTCTTATTCACCGTGAGCATAGGTAAAGTGGGACTAGATGAGCGCGGTGGTAAATAGTGTTGTACTACAGGCTCTTCTGGTAGGGGACGTTGCTGCTGACTATTACGCCACAGCTTGAAAGCGAGAGTAACCCCTGCTGTCCCTAAACCTACAGCAAATAATGACCAACTATCATTCAAACCACCAATTAAGGCATCTACTACACCCATTGTCATCAAGATGCTGACTATGGGTTGTCTCCGGTAGGCTGACTTTAGAAAACGAGGTAATACAGCATTCATCACAGCTTGGTTTATCCAGATTACCTTTTTGTTGATTTACTCAGAATACCTCATCTGCAAATTACCCTTCTCCAGAAAAGGCTTCTGAAAAAGATTATAATTTCCTTAAGTTTATAAGTATATGTAGTAATTTACTCCCTTGGGTCAAAATATTTGCCAGTGGAAGCTGTTACTAGCCTCATAAATATTAAGGGTAATTTGTTTGCAGTATTCCATATTCATTAATACAGTGAAAACCAGCTAGAAGTTCCAGCTGGTTTCAACTCTTCTAATTACTAGCTTACAACTTCAAGACTAAGAACTACTTAAGACCAAGCCAAGAAAGTACGCCTTGATTGGTGACATACTCAATTACCACCATCAAGAGAAAACCAATCATAGCGGCTCGACCATTCAAGCGTTCAGCATATTCATTAAAGCCGAATTTTGGCTCTTCTAGTTTGGGACTGACTGTGGGTTGTACTGGTGACATATTGGAAAAACCTCTTTTCGGCAAACGGGACTTAATAATGAGTTTTGAACTGATGGCAGAGCTGAAGTGTGAATATCACTTAAGCACTTATGCCTAGGTTCGTTAACAATTTGTAATTATTCTTTATATATTGTAGGAATAATCCGGTAATCGTCAAGGGATAAGTGCTTTAAGGATTAGTGAATTGAAATAGGGAAAACTAATCTTGTAGATAGCTATCCTCAATACGGACGTGTCAGTTTGAGACTGGCAGGCTAAATTAAACAAAAAATTAAGCAGAGGCTTTATATGGAAATCGGTGTTCCCAAAGAGACTAAGGATCAAGAATTTCGAGTAGGCTTAAGTCCTTCTAGTGTCAGGGTTTTGAGAGAAAACGGTCACAGTATTTTTGTTGAGACTCAAGCTGGTGCTGGTGCTGGGTTTACAGATGAAGATTATCAAAGTGCGGGGGCGGAAATTCTTGCCACCGCCGAAGCGGTTTGGAATCGGGAATTAGTGGTAAAAGTCAAAGAACCATTATCTAGCGAATATAAATTTTTGCGAAAAGAGCAGATTTTGTTTACTTATCTACATTTAGCAGCAGATCGCAAATTAACAGAGAACTTAATTGATTCTGGCATTTGTGCGATCGCTTACGAAACCGTAGAACAACCCGGCGCAAACAGACTACCTCTGCTTACACCCATGAGCATTATCGCCGGTAGATTAGCCGTACAATTTGGCGCACGCTACCTAGAACGTCAACAAGGTGGTAGAGGTGTATTGTTGGGTGGTGTTCCTGGGGTGAAACCAGGGAAAGTAGTCATTTTAGGTGGTGGTGTAGTCGGTACAGAAGCCGCCAGAATCGCCGTTGGTATGGGTGCGGCGGTACAAATTTTAGATGTGAGTGTTGAGCGTTTATCTTATTTAGAAACAATATTTGGTTCGAGAGTTGAATTGCTTTACAGTAGCTCTGCTCACATTGAAGCGGCTGTGAAAGCAGCAGATTTAGTTGTGGGTGCAGTTTTGGTGTTAGGACGCAAAGCACCAATTCTAGTTAACCGTGAATTAGTTCAACAAATGCACCCAGGTGCAGTAATTGTTGACGTTGCTGTTGACCAAGGTGGTTGTGTGGAGACATTACACGCTACATCCCACACCAACCCTGTGTACATTGAGGAAGGTGTAGTTCATTATGGCGTTCCCAATATGCCAGGAGCAGTCCCTTGGACAGCCACCCAAGCCTTAAATAACAGTACACTACCTTATGTGGTGCAGTTGGCTAATTTGGGACTCAAAGCCTTAGACGTTAACCCCGCCTTAGCGAAAGGTTTGAACGTGCAGAATCATCGCTTAGTACATCCGGCGGTGCAAGAAGTATTTCCTGATTTAGTTAGTTAATTACCACCTCATAATTTACGCCCTGTAGGTTAGTTAATTGTAATCAAACAACAACCTACAGGAAATTTTATATCTATAAATATTGGTTATTTTACTCTCAATTGTTCCAAATTAATGTAATTTGGTAATTAATTTTGAAGATACTGCGATACTTTGTAATTAAGAAAATTTAATTTGAAATAGCACATTATTTGTTATATTTATTATATAAATAGTAAAACCTAAATAAGTAAGTAGTTTTTGACTAAAAATGAACGCTGAATGCTCACCAATACCACAACAAATAGAATTGCCTCTACGATTAGTTATTAATCAGCAAAAGTTTACTTTTGTTGATTTGTTTGCTGGTATTGGTGGATTTAGAATTGCTTTAGAGAAATTAGGGTGTCAATGCTTAGGATATTCTGAAATAGATAAACAAGCTATTAAAGTTTATCAACAGAATTTTATTAGCTACCTTAATGAAGATGAAATTGAGTTAGGGGACATCACAAAAATTGCTGAACTCCCTAACGATTTAGATATATTGGTTGGTGGAGTTCCGTGCCAACCTTGGTCAGTGGCGGGTTGTTTAAAGGATTTTGTAGCAACCATATCAGCATTTTTAGGGTAATTAATTGTGTCTTACTCAGGTACTTTCCTAAGATTTCTTGATAGAATTGGGGGAGCATTTATTTGTGTGGTCTTGTTAATTTTACGAAACCATTCTTTTTTACCATCAAACTGTCCCTTCTAAGTAGCTTTCTAATAACCGCACAGTATTGTCAATAAGAATCGTTTTTTTTGAGAGGGTATTTTATGTCGAATAACTAATTATTTGTCGTCTTAACAAAATAATGTCATCAAAACTAAAAACATCAAAAACGTTGCTACATAAGTGTTTGCAGCGTTTTTTAGTATGTAAAGGTCAATAGTTTATTTAACACTTTAATTGTCGTCTATTTGAAGAATAACAAAATAGATGTCGTCTTTTATAATTTTACATTTTCCAAGATTTTCTGATTTCGTAACAGATTAGCTGTCGCTTTTTCGCTCGAATAGTGGTATTATAATTTTATTTAGTACAAATGTACTAAATAATACATCCTTATACCTAAAAGTTGTTGCTTCCATTGAAGGGTTAACTGCTTTAGGAAGTTTGGATGTTCTCGCACAATAGCGAGATTGTTATTACTGTTTTGAGCATGAATCAATTTTTTCTATGGATGAAATGCCCATCGTCAATCAAGACGACGAATCTCTGCCTTTTGAAAACAACGATGATGTAGATGAAATTCAGAATGATGAACCAGAAGAAGCAAACGTAATTATCACGGAATTATCGGCTGAGGCAAAACTCAAAATGGACGTAATCCAAGGTTTGCTTGAGCCATGCGATCGCAAAACCTATGGTGAGAAGTTAAGAGTAGCAGCAGAGAAACTGGGCAAGACTGTACGAACAGTTCAGCGTCTAGTCAAAAAATATCAACAAGACGGTTTATCTGCAATTGTTGAGACTCAAAGAAATGACAAAGGTAATTATCGGATAGATCCTGAATGGCAAAAATTTATTGTTACCACCTTTAAAGAAGGGAATAAGGGTAGCAAAAAAATGACTCCTGCTCAGGTGGCAATGAGAGTACAAGTCAGAGCAGAACAGTTGGGTTTGAAAAAATACCCTAGCCACATGACAGTTTATAGGGTTCTCAACCCTATCATTGAGCGTCAAGAGCAAAAACAAAAACAGAGGAATATTGGATGGCGAGGGTCACGAGTATCCCATAAAACTCGTGATGGGCAAACATTAGATGTGCGTCACAGCAACCATGTTTGGCAGTGCGATCATACAAAGTTAGATGTCATGTTGGTTGATCAGTATGGTGAAGCATTGGCTAGACCTTGGTTTACAAAGATTACAGACAGTTATTCTCGCTGCATTATGGGTATTCATGTGGGCTTTGATGCACCTAGCTCTCAAGTTGTTGCTCTAGCTTTACGTCATGCTATTTTGCCAAAACAATATAGTGCAGAGTATAAACTTATTAGCGACTGGGGAACATACGGCGTACCCGAAAATCTGTTCACTGACGGTGGTAGAGACTTTCGCTCTGAACACTTAAAACAGATTGGTTTTCAATTAGGCTTTGAGTGCCATTTACGCGATCGCCCTAGTGAGGGCGGTATTGAAGAACGTAGCTTCGGCACGATTAATACAGAATTTCTCTCTGGTTTCTATGGCTATTTAGGTTCTAATATTCAGGAACGTTCTAAGACAGCAGAGGAAGAAGCTTGCTTAACTTTACGGGAATTGCACCTACTATTAGTTCGCTACATTGTTGACAACTATAATCAGCGTCTTGATGCACGGACAAAAGACCAAACAAGGTTTCAACGATGGGAAGCGGGACTACCTGCGCTACCAAAAATGGTTAAGGAGCGGGAATTAGATATTTGTTTGATGAAAAAGACTCGGCGCAGCATTTACAAAGGCGGATATCTCAGCTTTGAAAATATTATGTATCGTGGTGACTACCTGGCAGCTTACGCAGGGGAAAATATTGTACTCAGGTATGACCCTAGAGATATTACAACTGTTTGGGTTTACCGAATAGATAAAGGCAAGGAAGTGTTTCTGTCTTCTGCTCATGCGCTGGATTGGGAAACTGAGCAATTATCTCTAGAAGAGGCTAAAGCGGCTAGTCGAAAAGTTCGCTCTGTTGGTAAAACACTCAGTAATAAATCCATTTTGGCAGAGATACACGACCGTGATACTTTCATCAAGCAAAAGAAAAAGAGCCAAAAGGAACGCAAGAAAGAAGAACAAGCTCAAGTTCATTCTGTGTATGAACCCATCAATCTGAGCGAGACAGAACCACTAGAAAATTTCCAAGAAACACCAAAACCTGTAACGCGAAAACCCAGAGTTTTTAACTATGAGCAACTTCGTCAAGATTATGATGAGTAAATTTCATTGAATTTACAGGATTTTAGTAAACATATTCAGACGTTAAAACGTTATTAATTTTCGACAACAATCAGAATCATGAAAGATGATTATTGGCAGAGATGGGTACAGAATTTATGGGGAGATGAACCCATTCCAGAAGAATTACAGCCAGAAATTGAACGTCTCCTTAGTCCTAGTGTTGTGGAATTAGAGCATATACAAAAAATTCATGATTGGTTAGATGGTTTGCGTCTTTCTAAACAATGTGGTCGAATTGTTGCACCTCCGCGAGCAGGTAAATCTGTTACTTGTGATGTGTATAGACTATTAAATAAGCCGCAAAAAAGAGGAGGTAAAAGAGATATTGTACCTGTTTTGTATATGCAAGTTCCAGGGGATTGCTCATCGGGCGAGTTATTGGTTCTGATCCTAGAAAGTTTGAAATATGATGCAACTTCAGGAAAACTAACTGATCTCAGAAGGCGAGTACAAAGGCTACTCAAGGAATCTAGGGTTGAAATGCTGATTATTGATGAAGCAAATTTCCTGAAATTGAATACTTTTAGTGAAATTGCTCGAATTTATGACTTGTTGAGAATTTCAATTGTTCTCGTAGGCACAGATGGTTTAGACAATCTAATTAAAAAAGAACCTTACATTCATGATCGATTTATCGAATGTTACAGATTACCGTTGGTATCAGAGAAGAAATTTCCTGAATTAGTAAAAATTTGGGAAGAAGAAGTATTATGTTTGCCCCTGCCATCTAATCTCATAAGGAATGAAACTTTATTACCTTTGTATCAAAAAACAGGTGGCAAAATTGGTTTGGTGGATCGGGTATTGAGAAGAGCTTCAATCTTAGCGTTGAGAAAAGGATTGAAGAACATTGATAAAGAGACTTTGACTGAAGTTTTGGATTGGTTTGAATAATGAAAATCGGTGCGGAAGAACCTCGTATTTTTGAAGTAGAACCCCTGGAAGGCGAAAGCTTAAGCCATTTCTTAGGTCGCTTTCGCCGAGAAAATTATTTAACCTCAAGCCAGTTAGGTAAATTAACTGGACTCGGTGCAGTTGTTTCGCGTTGGGAAAAGTTGTACTTTAATCCGTTTCCTACTAGACAAGAGTTGGAGGCTTTGGCATCTGTGGTAAGAGTCAATGCGGATAGATTAGCTCAGATGTTACCACCCAAGGAAGTGACGATGAAGCCCAGACCAATTAGATTATGTGCTGCTTGTTATGCAAAAGTACCTTGTCATCGAATTGAATGGCAGTATAAGGACAAAATGAAATGCGATCGCCACAATTTACGCTTGTTAACGAAATGTACTAACTGTGAAACTCCTTTCTCGATTCCCGCAGATTGGGTACAAGGCGAATGTCCTCACTGTTTCCTGCCGTTTGCAACAATGGCAAAGCGTCAGAAGCATGGCTAAGAAATGCGATCGCTCAGTTTGTACAAGTTCAAATACATAGAGGTCACTCGTTTCTATAGGTTTTGGTTTAATCACCCTCTATCTCGACATTGAGTAGTATTTCACATTAAGTTAATTAAAATATTCAGCAAAGAATTTAATGAGAAATTATTTGTTTTCTCATTCGGTGAAACTGCATCAACACTTACGCAAAATCTATCGAAAGTGGTGATAACTCATGAATTACCACTAGGCAAGAATAAGGTTTTTACTCACATCCTGCATCAGTCCTGTGAGTTCTGTTGATCTGGCAAGAGTCTTGAAGACTTGATTCATTAGAGAGGGTGTGATATATAATACTGCTCTGACAAGTTGTAGTTACCTAAGATTTTCCATGATTAACCTTTTTTAAGAAGCGAAAGTGTAAGTAAATCCTATAAGGTAAGGATTGGCAATACATTCTCTCATGAAATTAACCTAATCTAACTTACTTAGTTTATGCTGTGTTCATTCGCCTTACAAAATACTGATCAAGTTCTCTATTGATTAGTTCATATGTACTGAATTGAAATTACGTTGAACGATAGATACCTATGACAACTGAAGTAGCCATCATTAATAAAGAAGCTATTGCTTTAGCCGCAGACAGTGCAGTTACGGTAAAAATATC
>JBODRP010000074.1:0-18888 GCA_050633005.1 Trichormus sp.
TGTCACCGTTCACCTCATTACCGTTTGAGTAAGCAACTGAAAATGCTGAGTGTGTTCCAGAACCAGCTTTCAGTGAGCCTTCTTTTCTATAAAAGCCTTCCATATATGGGGGATCTAGAACAACGCAGTCAATGGACTCATCCTCATAAGGTAATTTTCGGCAGTCTACCCCCATTGATATATCAGTAGCTAAAACCTTATATTTGCCATCTGGTACATTGCGCCAAAAAACCCCTTTCCCCCAAGTAACATCTGCAACGATCGAGCCTTCAGGAACGTGTAATTTGAGAATTTCAGGAAAAACATTAGCATTTCCCGCCAAATAAGCAGACATGATAAGATTTGAAGTAGATTCACCTCCTTGCTTTCGCTTTCTGGTGGAATCACCTTCATGATTGGAACTGGATTGCAAGATAGACAGATGTACGTACTTCATAAGATAAATAATATCCTATTTTGGGATATTGTCTAATCCATTTGAGTCTAACTTAAACTGGAGACATTAGCTTGATTTTCTTGTGTTTAATGGGATTTACAAAAAAGTTACTCAGAAGGGACGCATTTTAAAAGACGCGATATATCGCGTCTCTACATCTAAAACAAATGTGAGTTTGGTATCAGAAAAGAGACAGGTAGTAAGCTGAAAATAAGATATTTCTCAGCCTTTTACGCTTTACCCTTTACTCTTCCCAGTCTCCAGCCCCTACAGTTTCATCTCCTGAATGAAATTGGTGTAAACATGACCCTCTAAAAACTGGGGGTTTTCCATGATTTTTTGATGAAAGGGAATTGTGGTAGGCAATCCAGTAATTGCACACTCCCTGAGAGCGCGTTTCATCCGGTTAATCGCAGTTGCACGATCTGGCCCCCAAGCAATTAATTTACCGATGAGGGAATCGTAGTACGGGGGAATTTGATAATCGGTGTAAACATGGGAGTCAATCCGCACGCCAGGGCCACCAGGGGGAAGATAACCGCTAATGCGTCCGGGGGCTGGGCGAAAATCATGGTCGGGGTCTTCGGCGTTGATGCGGCACTCAATGGCATGACCTCGCAATACTACTTGCTCTTGAGTGAGTCGCAGTCTTTCCCCTTGGGCAACTCTAATTTGTTCTACCAGCAAGTCTACCCCAGTAATCATTTCTGTTACAGGGTGTTCCACCTGAATCCGGGTGTTCATTTCCATGAAGTAAAACTTGCCGGATTTATCTAAGAGAAACTCGATAGTACCCGCACCAGTGTAGTTAATAAATTGGGCTGCTTTGACGGCTGCTTGTCCCATTTTTTCCCGCAGGTCTGGGTCAAGGGCTGGACTGGGGGCTTCTTCTAGTAACTTCTGGTTACGGCGTTGAATGGAACAATCCCGTTCACCTAAGTGAATGACATTGCCGTAATTATCCGCCAAAATTTGAAATTCAATGTGGCGGGGACGTTCGATAAATTTTTCGATATAAACACCAGCATTGCCAAAGGCTGCACCTGCTTCACCTTGGGCGGCTAAAAAGAGTTTGACAAATTCATCTTCCGATCGCACTAAGCGCATCCCCCTACCACCACCACCAGCCGTGGCTTTAATCATGACTGGGTAGCCGATTTCTTTAGCGATCGCTAATCCTTCTTCTTCGGTTTCTACTAAGCCATTACTTCCTGGTACGGTGGGAACTCCAGCTTTTTGCATGGTTTCCTTCGCCGTGGATTTATCCCCCATTAATCTGATTGCTTCTGGGGTAGGGCCAATAAACGCAATATGATGGTCAGCACAAATTTCCGCAAATTTGGCGTTTTCTGACAAGAAACCGTACCCAGGATGAATAGCACTAGCATTGCGCGTTAAAGCTGCCGCAATGATATTGGGAATATTCAAATAACTTTTACCGCTAGCAGGTTCACCAATGCAAACCGCTTCATCAGCTAATTGGACGTGCAGAGCATTCCGGTCAACAGTCGAGTGAACCGCGATCGTCGCAATCCCCATTTCTTCACAGGCGCGGAGAATGCGAAGGGCGATTTCTCCCCGATTGGCAATTAAGATTTTGTCAAACTTCATAGGATATCGTGGTAAGAATGGAAACTCAGTCGCTTCAGCACTGAGAGGAAATACGACTCAAGCGAATTTAGTCGCAGTGGATATTCTCCATGAGCCATAAGATTTAAAAAAGCAATCTTTGGGGGTTGCATTCTGCGTTAATCGCTTACCAGTTTCAAGACTGTGTAAGCTAATTGTTTTTCTGTCCGGGTCTTTTTTAGTTGGTGATTCTTGCCAACCACCTACATAACAAAACCCGAATTTGGGGTGCTTCACCACTGAACCACGCTTAAAACCAGCACTAATTGTTCCACCATATCGAGAACGGGTATGCCCAGCAGTATGTTGCAGTCGGTGAAGTTGACGACGGTGAAATTCTAATGGCACAATCTCAATTAGTTGGGTGTTTTCTGGCTTTTGGTGTCCGCCGACAAACCAATTAGCTAATACCCAGGAATCAACACAATGCGCATCAAACTTATTCGATAGTTTATTTTGAGACTTTTTCAAACCCAAGCTTTGACGCATTTCGTAAGTGTCTTTACCTGTCCTGGTTTCTAAATTGGCAAATTTTTCTAGCTCTGAATAGAACCACTTTTTCCCAACCTCTATCGGGCTAAACATTGCGTTCCACTTTCTCGCACCTTTCCATGTTTTGGCTTGAACATCTTCAACTACAAAAGTTGAAACCGGAAAAATTAACGTTAACCACTTGCAAATACGTAATTTCCATTGCCATCTAGCTTTTGTCGATGGGGGTAACTTTTGCTTGTTTACCAGCCTGTTTTGGCGATTTTGCCTATATGGTGTGTGACGAAATCTCCTTGCACGCCGCATATTGCGACGAACTTCTACATGGTCTTTTACCCAATCAACTGCGTGAGCTTGGATGTTTAGATAAGTGTGGGATTGTGATTTAACTGTGTATGCTTCGCGTTTTGCTCCGGGGTCAATACCAACGGCTATTGGCTGGGTATTTCTATTGCTTGGTTCTTGATTTAAGCGGACACAGAATACTCCTTTTTTAAAGAATGGCGTAGCTTTGCCTGACTTAATCCAACGTCTTGCCCTGCTAGGGGTTGTTGGCATCAAAGAGCGGTTATTTTGGTCAACCACTGGAATGAACATTGACGATAAATCCTATTGCTAGGTGTTTATATCCCTTCGCTACTGACTGCCACAGAGGTAAAAAACTAGGGAAGCATTCTTAACGTGTTTTGGGCTACCACGCCTAGGCAGTTCAGTTTAGATAGCTAGACACTTGTTTAACTTGATGAAGAGGAAGTGGTTATTTCCCCTCTTGCAAGCCCAGTGGCGTTAGCCTTGGGTTAGTGACTTTCGAGCTTTGATATCAGTACCAGTAGATAGAAATTGTCTCCCATCCAAGTTGCAAAACGAGCGATCGCTTCATCTCAAATTATGACAGGAGATTTACCAGCCTCAACTAGACAGGACTCACACAACAAAAATCTTCGCTTTGAACGGGTATGAGGTTACAGGAGTGTAAGAATTTTAAACATCTACATCTGATACCCAAAACCTATCGAAATCTTGAATTTCCGTTTTCATACCTCAGTCCTACTAGAGTAAAATGCACAATTTTAGTATTTAATTAACGAGTCCTGAGTTTTCAGGGGGAATATTCCCTTTCTACTCACACCCTTTTTAATATGACTTGTGGAGATACTACATTTCTGTCAGTCTGGTATCCTCCTTCGGGAAATTTGTGATCCTGGGAAATTAAATTTTTGGTAAAGTTAGCTAAATTTCTAATTACCTTGATTTATTTATGTTTATTGTGCTATATTAAGTAATTGTGAAACTCATGCGGATGTGGCGGAATTGGTATACGCGCACGTTTGAGGGGCGTGTGGCTTTGCCTTGCGAGTTCGAGTCTCGCCATCCGCATTTTGATTAACAGACGTGGGAAACTCCATCCCAAAAAAGAATAGGGCATAGGGCATGGAAAAGTCTTACCAATGCCCTATGCCCTATTCCCCATGACCGATAAATATCAGATTCTTTATTTGCTCATGATTTAGTATGGAGTTAATTTCAGTTTTTTGTGCTTTTATAGAAATAGGTGAACTTTTGTAAAGAACATTGACTGCAATTTTTACTTCAACTAACAACTCAACACTGCCAACCGCATGGCATCGCCTTACCCCAATTTGGCAAGGTGGGGAGGAAGTAATAAAAAAAAGTTTGCCCCACACTCAACTAGCTCCGGCGTGGCAGATGCTGCTACTTGGTGATGGCTCACCAACAAGGCACTTAGAATTACTCACAGGAGAGCCTACAGAAGTAGATGTCATTGATATGTCAATGATTGGCACAGATTTGGATGATGCGCCAGAGTTAATTCAAAAAGTTCCAGAGCCAAGGCTGAGGCGACAAGTATGGCTACGCACATCTAGCGGCCAGCGATTAGCTTATGCTACCTCATGGTGGGAAGCTAGCCATGTAGATGAATATTTACAAAATCGTGCCTTACCAATTTGGGCTAGTCTCGCGCGTTTGCGTACCGAGTTATATCGAGATGTGCGGGGTATTTATTATGGGTATTCACCAGCCTTAGAAGCAGGATTTCAGGTAGAAGGGCCGTTTTGGGGTCGTCATTACTTATTTTGGCATCATGGTCAACCTTTGACTTTGATTTACGAAGTTTTTTCGCCTTATTTAACTAAATACTTAGGTGCAACGCAGCTAAATACCCCACATGGCAAAGCATAGAAATCTTTGGTAATAATATTTAAAATCAGTTATCAGTTACAGCAGTTGTTAAAGCTGGTTTGAACTGAGACTTTTGAATTTTGAACTCGGAGCGAAGCGACGTGACACCACCTATATTGTCTCCTGCCAAGAAGAAAACCAAGAAATCTTCTTTGGTATTGACACTCTCAGGTGCTGGGTTATTAATTGGTGTGGGGAGTGCAGCGTATTGGTTTTTTAGCCAAGGACAGATATTTTATAGAGATTTGCTCACGGGTGCAAATATTATTCCTAGTGATGCTTTATTTGCGGTTTCCCTGACTACAGACACCAAACAATGGCAGAAACTGCAAGAATTTGGTACTCAGGAAACTCAAGCCCAAGTTAATCAAAGTTTAGTTCAGTTACGCGATCGCTTTCTGACGAATCACGGATACAATTTTGAAAAAGATATTCAACCGTGGGTAGGGGATGAAGTCACCTTAGCAATTTTAGCCCCACCAATTAATAAATCTGCTCCTAAACCAGTCTCCACCATTGACAATGCACTGAATAATTCTCAGTCAATAGTGATGGTTTTACCGGTGAAAAACTCCGAGAAAGCTAAAACTATTTTTACTCAAGCCGAAACCATCAAACAAGGTAAATGGATTGAGCGTACTTACCAAGGCGTTACCATTAAACAAACTCAGGGACAACCTGGAGAGAACTTATCGGCTGCATTCCTAGATGGGAAATTTCTGGTAATTACAGATACACCCCAAGCAACAGAACGGACAATTGACGCTTATAAAAATAAAACATCCTTGGCAACCATAGGCGGTTTTGCAGAGAATTTCCCGAAGATTGCCAGCTATCAACCCTTAATGCAATTTTATATTAATGTACCCAAGACTGCCAAAATAGCAGCTACAGCCCCCAATCGGCGTTTACCTGCTCAAGTTTTAGCCCAACTACAAAACAACCAAGGTTTAGCCGGAACTGTCACGTTAGCATCAGAAGGTATACATATTAAAGGTATTTCTTGGCTCAATCCCAGGAGTCAAAGGATTTTAGCTGTAGAAAATCAAGCTGGCACTATGCAAAATCGCGTTCCAGCAGAAACCTTAATGATGCTGTCTGGAGGCAATTTAAAACGTTTATGGAGCGAATACGTTTTAACATCCCAAGGTAATCCCCTGTCACCCATTACACCGGAGCAAGTGCGGAGTGGCGTAAAATCACTTACCAGCATGGATTTAGAGCAAGATTTCCTGAGTTGGATGAAAGGCGAGTTTGCAGTATCAGTGATTCCCGGAACTCCCAAACCAGGGGCTACACAAGATTTTCGGGCTGCTTTCGTGTTGATGATTCAAGCTAGCGATCGCCAATTAGCTGAAGCATCAATCAAACAACTGGATGAAGTGATGCAAACTCAGTACCAGTTCCAAATCAAATCCACAACAATAGCAGGTAAACCTGTTGTTAACTGGATTAGTCCCTTTGGCACACTCACCGCCACTCACGGTTGGTTAGATGGCAATGTAGCTTTCTTAGCGATTGGTTCTCCTGTCACTGATAAAATTCTTCCTCAACCGAGTACTACCTTGGCTAATAATCTCACCTTTCAACAGACAGTACCAACAGAACCCAATCCGACAAATGGTCAATTTTACATGGATGTAGAACAGATAACCAAAAATTTTCCTCTACCCAAACTGATCCCCCAACAACAAACCCTATTAGCTTCTACACGTTCCATTGGGGTGACATCTGCCATCAACGACAATCGCAGCACCCGCTATGATATTTTTTTGACGCTCAAAAAAGGCAATTAGTCATTCGTAATGGGCTTCGCCCCGCTACGCTAACGTAATTCGTAATTCGTAATTGGGCATTGGGCATATCAATTCAAAATTCAAAATTCAAAATTCAAAATTGAAGAGTGTTACTCCCCCTGCTCCCTGCCCCCTGCCCCCCTGCTCCCTGCCCCCTGCTCCCTGCCCCCTGCCCCCTGCTAGTTATACCCGATTCCTGGAAAATTTTGAATTTTCAATTCCTGAAACAGATTAGGATCAGAACAGTCAGAATTGAAATTTTCAAGCGTCCCTTGCGGAGAACACTTTATGAATCTGGTTTTACTCCAGAATTGGTTAGATAACGCCTCATTTGCTGTCTTATTTATCACTATGCTGGTGTATTGGGTGGGAGCGGCATTTCCCAGCCTACCAGCAACCAATGCTTTAGGAACGGCTGGTATGGCGATCGCTAATTTGTGCATCGCTACCCTTCTCGGTGCGCGTTGGTTGGAAGCTGGTTATTTTCCTTTGAGTAATTTGTATGAATCCCTATTTTTCTTAACTTGGGGAATTACTACAGTGCATCTGATTGCCGAAAATTCCAGTCGTAGCCGCCTCGTAGGGGTTTTTACTGCCCCTGTCGCTATGGGTATTGCTGCTTTTGCTACCTTGACATTACCATCAGAAATGCAAATAGCAGAACCACTAGTACCAGCATTAAAATCCAACTGGCTGATGATGCACGTCAGTGTGATGATGTTAAGTTACTCAGCTTTGATGGTTGGTTCATTACTAGCGATCGCATTTTTGGTTGTCACTCGTGGCAAAGAAATTCAACTACAAGGTAGCTCTGTAGGTAATGGCGGCTATCGTAGCAATGGCTACCGTTTGCACAAAGCAGGCGAACTGATTTCCCAACCCACAATGCCATCTGTAGAAAGTAATGGCTTTGTTCCCTTAGAAAGCAATCAAAACGGCAAAGGCAACACCGCCGTTTTAAACTTAGTTACCACACCTGCATCGCCAACGGTGACATCTGCTCAAATCCTTTCACCCCAACGCCTCAGCCTAGCTGAAACCCTCGACAATATCAGCTATCGCGTCATTGGCTTGGGATTTCCTCTACTCACCATTGGTATTATTGCTGGTGGAGTTTGGGCTAACGAAGCTTGGGGTTCTTATTGGAGTTGGGATCCCAAAGAAACTTGGGCGTTAATTACTTGGTTAGTTTTCGCCGCCTATCTCCACGCTAGAATTACTCGCGGTTGGCAAGGTCGTCGTCCCGCAATTCTAGCAGCTAGTGGCTTTGTTGTGGTTTGGATTTGTTACTTGGGTGTGAATCTGTTAGGTAAAGGTTTACATTCCTACGGGTGGTTTTTTTAACGGTTTTATCCCCTCTTTATTGGCGAAGAGGGGATTTTGAATAATTATCCACCTCATTGAAAGGGACTTACAATTAAAAAAATATACTATCGCGTTGATGGCAAGGGGGCAGGGGGCAGGGGGAAAGACAGTTTTTTGAAGAAAATAAATTGGATAGTTTATTTTCTGGAAGTCCCAAAATTTTCAATTGATTCATTACGGATTATCTATCCTAGCAGCAGAAAATATAAATTTAGTTGCAGGATATTCTTATGACAGATGGATTTGAGCGACTAAATCATGATGAAGTGGTCAGTATAGAACCAGACACTTTCCAAAAACTGGAAATTGCTAAAACTTTTAAAGTCCGTGATTTAATTACAGCAATTAAAGAATATATTGGTGCAGAAGAAACAGTTGAAGTAAATTTATATACTCATGGTTTAAGTTGTGAAGTTTTAAGGTTTAGCGCACAAGGATGGGTGAAAGGAAAAGTTAGACTAGCTTTAGAGTTTTGTCCTGATGAACCTGATTCACCATTAGATGAAATTTATGAAATTCATCAACAACTTGAACAAATTGCTAAAGAATCAGTATGGTAATATTTGAGACAAAAATCATCAGTTAAAAATCTGAAAAATTGCCGAATGGTATGGACTGTTCTCCACGCAAAAATACATCGTACCATGCGATCGCGCCACCTATTTGACCGTCAAAATAGGCTATTAGTGGCAGTTTCTGGTGGGCAAGATTCTCTGTGTTTGTGTAAATTATTGTTAGATTTACAACCCAAATGGCAATGGGACTTAGGTATTGCCCACTGTGATCATCGTTGGCGGGAAGATTCTCAAGCTAATGCCCACCACGTAGAGACTTTAGCGAAACACTGGGGTGTATCTTTTTATTTAGCAACAGCCACGCAAGCAGTAAAGACTGAGGCTCAGGCTCGTGATTGGCGTTATCAAGCTTTAATAGCGATCGCCCAAGCTCATAATTACCAATATATCGTCACTGGTCACACCGCCAGCGATCGCGCCGAAACTCTACTTTATAATTTAATTCGCGGAACCGGTGCTGATGGTTTGCAAGCTCTCACTTGGCAACGTCCCTTAACTGAGAAAATTGTGTTAGTGCGTCCCCTGTTGGAAGTCACACGTACACAAACAGAGCAATTTTGTCAAGAGTTTAACTTGCCCATTTGGGAAGATTCCACCAATCAAGATTTAAAATATGCCCGTAACCGTATCCGTCAAGAACTTATCCCATATTTACAACAAAATTTTAATCCCCAAGCGGAATTAGCCATAGCCCAAACTGCGGAAATTCTCCAAGCAGAAGTGGAATATTTAGAACAAGTAGCCCAGAAGTTACGGGAAGAGGCTACTGGGGAGTGGGGACTGGGGAGTGGGGACTGGGGATTGGGGAAAGAAAATGGAGAAAGTTTCTTACCACTACGCTTAAATCGGCGGATATTAAAAACAGCACCGTTAGCATTGCAACGGCGGGTAATGCGTCAGGTATTACAAGAAATACTTCCTGATGCTCCTAATTTTGAACACATCGAGAAATTAACAGCCTTAATTATAGCCCCCAACCGCTCGCAAACCGATCCTTTTCCTGGTGGTGCGATCGCTCAAGTCCAAGGTGATTGGATATTATTAGGGACTGGGGTTAATTATGCCTAAGAAGCTAACAACTCCGGCTGAGATAGTAAACTGCCAATAGTCTGACGGATTTCAGTAATAGTTTGGAGTTGATAATCACCAGTTTCTTGAATTTCACCCAAGGATTCATTCATGCTTTGCAGCTTAAGTCTTAATTCATCTAAACAATCTTGAATAGGTTGTAGTGCTTCTTGATAAAGATTTACCGTACCCCAGCACTCAGCGTTAGCCGTCCTGAGAGACTGGAGATTGTCTGCCATCGTTTTTAGTTCTTGTTGCCGTTGTTCTAGGTCATGGGTTTGATTGTCAATCATACCTTGGTCTAGTTCCAGCGCAGCACGCATTTGTTCAATTTCATGCCCTAATTTCTGCAATTCCTGTGACTGTTGCTGCTTGTGTTGTTCCATCTGAGAAAGAATCGGGCTAAAGTCAATATTATTTTCTTCTTCAGTATGAGGAACTGTCTTTCCTTGTCGTCGTAGTAGGATATTTTGGTGTTGCTTAATCACCTGTTGCCGCATCAACAAATTGCGTCTTTGCCCCACTAAAGTTTCGTTCAGCATCTGATACAAGTCTTGTTCATCTGCAAGTTCTGTTTGCAAATTGCTGGCATCCTGACCAGATGCCTGATTGATCTTGCGTTGGAGTTCTTCTATGGTTTCTTGTTTATATTTAAGTTCTTGTTCTTGATCATGAACAAAACTAGAATCTATGTTTAACTTTTCTGATAAATCTTGTATTGTTTTTTGCAGTTCATTTATAGGCATATTTTCTAGAGCCTGCACATCAATTTTTTGCCCTGGAAATGTGCAGCCAGATGTTGCAGCCAAAGAATAAAGTTGTTGGTATAACTCATCTTGAGATTGCAACTGCTGTTTAAGCATCTGAATATGTTCTTGTTTGCTGGCGAGAGATGCCGTATTCAGTTTAAACTGGGCAGTTTGTTGCTCTAGGACAGTTTGTGTTTGCTTACATTCATTTTGGCGATCGCTATAAGTTTGCGCCAGTTGTTCAACTTCTTGTTGCTGTTGATCGGCTAAAGTTTTTTGTTGGGTGAATTTTTCCCAATGGGGGTTGAGAATAGCTTGTTGCTTTTCAACTACTTCAACAGCTATGTGAAGATGTTCCCGCAATGACTCTATAGGAGCAACACGACTCGATAAGTGGTTGAGTAACTCGCTGATCTTATGACTTTGGGCTGTGTCTAATACTCCTCCCTCTTGCAGACGCTCCTCTAAGCGACGCTGTTCACCCCGTAAATGCTCCCACGCACCTTCTAATTCCTGACGATTACGGTCAATTTCTACTTGCAACTGTGCAATTGTTTCGCGGGATGATTCAACTTCTTGTTGTTGCGATTCTAAACGTTGAAACTCCTCTTCCATGTTTTGCAACTGTTCTAATCGCACTTCCATATCCATTTCACGGCGATTTAACTCTTGCGCCTGAAATGTTAGCGACTCCTTCCATTGATCAATTTCGTCTTCCTTGAGCTTATATTTTTCTAGCTGACGAGAAAAATTTTGCAAAATATTCACAAGTGGCCTACCAGCCTCTTGCAGTCTTTGTACTTGGCGACTGGGGGTCACTTCTACCAGCACTAATGCGCCATCATTTAATTTGCTAGCTTCCTCAGCACCTATGGCTTCTTCCGACACAGGACTCCAATTCTGGTCGGTTCGCTGACAAGCTAGCAGTTTCAGTTCGGTTTTGGAACTACCACCTAGTAATCCGCCTTTCTGCTTTTGTACTTCTGCTAAATACAGCACACCGCTAGTCCTCTTGGTACTTCATGTATTTGTTAGAAAATATACCTTATATAATTCTGCTAAATTGTCTTATTCACCTAAACTTTAGGAAAACAAAACAAACAAAACTATTTATAGACGCTCAGTTTTACGTCCTGATATTTTATAAAAGCGATTTGATCGCGTCTTTATATTTTGTACTGATGGCAGTTACTATGACTTCCGTGTTATCACTAACTTTGTCAAAGACTATTAAGAAAATTTACGGTTTATAGCTGAATCGATTCCTTGATTAAAACTGGTACAACAAGGTAAAAATCACAAGCTAAAAGGCAAAATCAAAAAACTTGATTGAGCGGCTAAGATTAACGGCATCAAGAGGAGCTACTTAGAAGTAAATGCAGGGAAATTTACAGGAAATTGATATTCGCACTATCCTGCAATTAATTGAACTAGGACAGCGAACTGGGCAACTTTTCATAGAAAGCTACAGTTTTCACCATCAGGGTAAAGTCGTTGCAGAAGGTGAACATAAAGCTTGGTTAATTTTTTTCGACAAGGGACAAATTATTTATTCCCAAGAAGGGAATAATAATTTGTCACGCATTGACGATTACTTACGTCAATACCGTGGCGAATTATCCCTAAATGAACAGCCAATACAATGCTTAGATACAGAAAATGCTTCAGAATATGACTACCTTTGGATGCTTTTAGAGAAAAATATTATCAACCCCAAACAAGCACGGGTGATCATCTATCGCTTGGTTTGTGAGACACTATTTGATTTACTGACCTTACACCGGGGTAGTTTTATTTTTCATCAGGATACGGCACTAGCACCACAATTAACTAGCTGGGAGATTGCGCCTTTAATGGCTAAAATTACCCAACAGTTACAAGAGTGGAAGCAGCTATACCCATATATTCAATCTCCAGAACAACTACTAATACTTGCCCCAACAGTTCATTTACATTCTTCACTACCAACAACCACAGTCAATAAACTCCAGCAATGGGCAGATGGTCAAACATCCTTACGTCAACTGAGTCGGTATCTTGACCGCGATATGTTGACGGTAGCCAAGACCATATATCCATATATACAACAGGGTTGGCTGAAACTAAGATATCCAGAAACTACTGACTTTGAAGCACAAGTGACGAATCAAGAAAAGATGAAGATATTATGTATTGACAAAAGCAAGAGTACTGGGGAGAGGCTAGAGTCTGTTTTACAGACACAAGGATATGAAGCTATCAGCCTTAGTAACGCCCTGGAAGCACTTAGTCTGATTTTTCAACTCCAGCCCCACATCATTTTATGTGAAATTGCCATGCCGGAATTAAGTGGTTATGAGATGTGTGCCATGCTGCGACAATCTCAAGCCTTTCGGTATATACCGATGATTATGATGACTAGTAAAGATAAATTTATAGATCGAGTTAGGGCAAAGATTGTTGGGGCAACAGATTTATTAACAAAACCTTTTAATGATGCAGAATTACTAATGTTGATCAAAAAATATCTCAATATTTGATCTGGTGTGGAGTAATCAACTCAAGACAACACTTGTTGATCCCATAGAAGATGGGGTAAAAAATGTTATCACAGAATCAATCAACTCTCAAACTAAAGTTAGTATCCAGCCAACTTGGTAAAATCTTAGATTTAATTTATACAGTAACTATTTGTGGGGAGATCAGGGAATGTTCCAGAGAGGAACGTCTACACCAGGAGGTAGGTAGCCATTTATGAGTACAGTTCTGATTGTGGAAGATAGTCTTGCCCAGAGGGAGATGATTACAGACCTCCTGAAAGCCAGTGGTTTAACAGTTACCCATGCCACTGACGGACTAGAAGCATTGGAGGCAATTCAAACTGAACCTCCAGACCTGGTGGTTTTGGATATTGTCATGCCCCGAATGAATGGCTACGAAGTTTGCCGACGATTAAAGTCCGACCCCAAAACCCAAAATGTTCCTGTAGTCATGTGTTCTTCTAAAGGTGAAGAATTTGACCGCTACTGGGGTATGAAACAGGGGGCGGATGCTTACATAGCTAAACCGTTTCAACCAACCGAGTTGGTGGGAACAGTCAAACAACTGCTGCGAGGATAAGGATGAATACAACATGGTTAGCAAACCGGACTTTTTAAATGGCAGTGGTCAAGATCACTTTCGTCCTGAATTACAAGTAGAAAGTCCTGAAGGTGAGTTACATTTGCGGTTTTACATTCCCTCGCATCAGGAGTTTGCACTACCCGCAACTGGTATCCGAGAAGTGATGGAACTAAGTCCTGATAGAATTACCCCGATTCCGAATGCTTCTCCTTTACTTTTGGGTACTCTAAATTTACGAGGTCGAGTAATTTGGGTTGCTGATTTAGGTCAGTTTCTAGGGGAAGCAACTCCATTAAACACAGATAAAGCAGAAATTCCGGTCATTGCCGTGCAAGAACAAGACACCATCGTCGGTTTAGCCGTAGAAGCAATTGGTGGTATGGATTGGCTAGATGTCCAAAATCTCATGCCACCTACTAACATACCGGATACCATGACTCCCTTTTTGCGTGGAGAGTGGTTATTAGAACCTAAAAATAATCAGTGTCTAAGACTACTTGATCAAATGGCAATTTTGCGGAGTGCGCGGTGGGCAGGATGAAATTTGGAGGGAGGAAATGGCAGCAAGTATAGAAGATTACCTAGAAACATATCAACAGGCTTATACAGCCTACGCGCAACAAAACTATGAAGTTGCCGCTACTTTAGTTGATCAGGTGGTGCAGAATGTCCCAGATGACCCTAACTGCCATTTATTGCGGGGTCACATCTACTATGTTTTGCAAAAATACGATATAGCCGAAGTAGAATATGAAAAAGTTTTAGAGTTGACTGATGACTTAGAACTTATTAGTGCAGCTCACAACAGTTTAGAAAATATCAGCCAATATCAAAAGCTCATTGGAGAGCAAATCGAACATCAAGAACCAATTCATCTGAGTAATACATCCGATGTAGTAGAACCTGACACAGCAGAATTAGAAGATTTAGGAGCGATAGATAATTTTGATCTTAGTAGCTTGGATTTGAATGGTCTTGAAACTAACCAAGGAGTTGTCAATACACCAGAAATTCCATTGGATAATCCGTTTGAAATTCCTACAGATAGCTTCTCATTGCTACCTGAATCAGCATCTACAGAAACTTTGAGGGACGATCCTTTTGCTGTGAATTTACAACCCAGTGAACAGCAATTAGATACTAATAATCAACCAGATTCGGGAGAATTAGACTTACCTGTTTTCTGGCAAGAAGATACCTCAGAAGATAGCCTTGAAAAAGTAGAGAGTGATTTTTTCAGTCCTGATAGTGAATCAATACTTGACAATCAAAATAGCCTAGATTCACCATTGGGGAAATTTGATATACCAACAAACCTAAATGGACAATATAGTGCTGCGGAGTTTCTCAAAGCTGAAGAGTCTGAAAACTCAACTAATTCAGATGTGGAATTGATGAGTCAAAGCCAAGTTAGTGAGAATTTATCATTGGCTGAAGATGAAATTAACAATAGCGCAACACCAACAGATAATATCCCTGAACCGAGTAACTGGTTACAAGCAATAGCAGAGCAACAGGAATTATTAGAGACAAATGGTAATCTGGCTCAACCAGAACAGTCATATCGAGATGTAGTAGCCAAACAAGAGATTCAAAACTTTGATATTGATGAAAGTTTTGATTTGGAAGCATTTGAATCAGCTTTTGGTTCAGAGAGCATGATGGATGATGAGGATACAAGTAACATCCTAAATCAAGATAATTCTAAGAGTAATATAGAATTTCTAGATGACTTTGATGAGTTTGACGATTTAGGAAATATTCCTGGATTTGACTTATCAGATGCTGATTCTAGCTTCAGTGATGTGATGCTTTCCAATTCTACAGAACTTGGTAGCATTGCTCAGAATCAAGTGAGAGAAACTATAAGTAATAGCAATAGTGATGATCGTGATGAAGAACTATTTAGCATTACTGGCTCTCAAGAATCAGTACCAGTTTTTACCCAAACAGATGTTGCTAAAGTAGAACCTCAAGTCAGTGTCGAACAAGGTTGGCTAGCACCCTTAGAAAACGCTACCCTAGATGCCAAACCTTGGTTAGTAGGTGGTGTAGTGGGTGTGTTTTCTGCTTTGGTAGTTGCTTCAGTCAGCTTTGCCGCTACGACTTTCTCACCACCTGAACAACGGGAAACAGTCCGAAATACTGGTTGGGCAATGTCATTAGCCGCAGGGATCACGGGTTTTGCGACGGCTGCTTTTATGGGTAATATTACCCTGAAACAAGTTCGCCGCACTACCAAGGATCTACAAGGACAATTTGATGCTGTGCGTCAAGGTAATCTCAATGTGCAGGCTACCGTTTATTCTGAAGATGAATTGGGGCAATTAGCAGCTGGCTTTAATGAAATGGCGCGGGTAATTTTTACTACTACCTTTGAAGCCCAACGTAAAGCGGATGAACAAGAAGAAGCCAAAGAAAACCTGCAACGTCAAGTGATTCGCCTCTTAGACGATGTGGAAGGGGCAGCCAGAGGAGATTTAACAGTCCAAGCGGAAGTCACAGCTGACGTATTGGGAGCAGTGGCTGATGCGTTTAACTTGACAATTCAAAACCTGCGGGACATTGTACAACAAGTAACAGTTGCTGCCAAGGAAGTAACCAAAGGTGCAACCAACTCGGAAACCTTTGCTACAGCCTTATCTAGCGATGCTTTGCGTCAAGCCGAAGAGTTAGCTGTCACCTTAAATTCTGTGCAGGTGATGACTGACTCAATTCAACGGGTAGCAGAAGCGGCGCGGGAAGCAGAAACTGTAGCTCGTGATGCCAGTGCGATCGCTCTCCAAGGTGGAGAAGCTGTAGAAAACACCGTGGCGGGGATTTTGGAAATTCGGGAAACTGTAGCCGAAACTACCCGCAAGGTGAAACGACTCGCGGAATCTTCCCAAGAAATTTCTAAGATTGTGGCGTTAATTTCTCAAATTGCCTCCCGTACCAACTTACTGGCACTCAACGCCAGTATTGAAGCGGCAAGGGCAGGAGAAGCCGGAAGGGGTTTTGCGATCGTGGCGGATGAAGTCCGGCAGTTAGCGGATAAATCAGCCAAATCCCTCAAAGAAATTGAGCAAATCGTCATGCAAATCCAAAGCGAGACTAGCTTAGTCATGACCGCAATGGAAGTAGGCACACAACAGGTAATTACAGGCACACAACTCGCAGAAGAAGCCAAGCGATCGCTCGAAAATATCATCCAAGTAGCAAATCGCATTGATAGTCTGGTGCGCTCGATTACCAGTGATACCGTAGAACAAACGGAAACCTCCCGTGCCGTCGCCCACGTAATGCAATCTGTAGAACTCACAGCCCAAGAAACATCCCAAGAAGCACAACGAGTTTCCGGCGCACTACAAAACTTAGTCGGTGTCTCCCGCGACTTGATTGCTTCCGTAGAACGTTTCCGTGTTGAAACTATGGAAACAAGGTAATTAGTCAATAGTCCCAAGTCCAAAGTCCAAAGTTTACATAATTGGCTATTGACTGATGACTGATGACTGATGACTGATAACTGATAACTGATGACTGATGACTATTGACTATTGACTAAAAAACTATGCTGCCGGAACAACAACAGAGGATATTAGGTTACTTTATTGAAGAAGCTAGAGACCACCTCAATACCATTGAGCAAGGGTTACTCAATCTTCAAAGTACCTTGAACGACCCGGAATTAATTAACGAAGTTTTCCGGGCGGCTCACTCGATTAAAGGTGGTGCAGCAATGCTGGGATTAACTAGCATTCAGCATACCTCCCATCGTCTGGAAGATTGTTTCAAAGTTCTTAAAGAGAATCCAATTCAGGTTGACCAAAAACTAGAATCCTTATTTCTGGGTGTGTCTGATACTCTCAAGGCACTTTTAGAACAGTTAAGTGGCCCCTTTGGTCTATCAGAAGAAACTGCTAATACCTTGATGTCGGAAACAGAGCCTGTATTTGAATGGCTAAATCAGCATCTAGAACTATTAGTGCAACAAGGTGGTACTGGTACAGTAGAAACATCTACATTTATTCAACCAACCTCAATAGACACTGTCAGCACACTCACGGGAATCTTTTTCCGGCAGGATGTACCCACTCCTCCAGATAATACAGTAAATACCCCTACGCCTCAAGCCGCACCGACACCAGTTGCATCCACAACCAATGATCATTGGGGTGAGTTTCAAACCCAGGTATTACAAACACTGCGGGAAATGTTGCAACTATTTAAGCAACCAGCAACACCAGAATCTCGTGAGCATCTTCAGGAATGCTGTAACGAGTTAGTGAAAATCGGTCAAACCTGGAATTTGCCTAATTGGTGTACTTTGTCTAAAGCCGCAGCCAGGGCTATTGGTAATCCTGAAAATAGCTATCTCACCTTAGCTAAAATTATCATCACTGAAATTAAAAAAGCGCAAGAGTTAGTTCTGCAAGGTAGAGAACTTGAAATCAGCATTAGCGACCAACTAGAATCACTTTGGGGTTTCCCAGAAACTGCATTGGGAGAAGTGGCTCAAGACTTACTAGGTGATGTACCATCTACGGTGACAAAATCGTTACCTACACCAACAGCTAGTGAATCTCCAGACAATATTCAGGAAGTGTTGTCTGTAAAAACCCCAGAATTGCCTACAGATAGTGTCACTAGTCTTACTGAAGTATCTGAACAACTTGATATTGCAGGA
Organism: Trichormus sp.; assembly: GCA_050633005.1. Lineage (GTDB taxonomy): Bacteria > Cyanobacteriota > Cyanobacteriia > Cyanobacteriales > Nostocaceae > Trichormus. The sequence goes on from JBODRP010000074.1 coordinate 18,081, forward strand.
GATACTGAACTGACTTTTGCCAGTACAAGTACTGAGAGCGAAATTAACACTAATCTTTTCTCCACAGGTGAAGAGCGTTCATTTGTTCATGTTGCAAAAATCGATACCCACGGCCCAGAAGTAGGATTAGCTGAATTGAATAGCCTGGCTGATTTATTTGAAGGTGAAACACCAGAACTAGATGAAAGTTGGCAGGAGCAGGAAATTATAGAAAATGGAAATACTATTGAATCAGAAGTAGAAATAAAAGAAACTGTTATTCAAGAATTTGATAGTGATTTAGATGATTTTCTCTCTCTTGATAGCGATGCTTATGAATCTCCCATCAGTACAAATGAAAGAGAAAATTTAGGTTTATTATTTGGTGATTTTATCCCAGAAAAACTCAGCAAAAATGTTAATAATTTTGAAGAGAATTTAGATAGTACTGAGATCCAAGAATATCAAGACATCTTAGAGGAGTTTCTGAGTATTACAGAGGAGAAAAGTTCAACGATAAATCAACCAATTCCTAACTTTAAAGATAACAATAAATTTTCAAATAATTTTGATGATTTATTTATAGAAAAAGATTTAAATACAACAACATTAGATGAGAGTTTAATTAATCATTCTGTCAGCAATTCAGACAGACAAACAGAAGACTTAATTCTAGATCATCTATTTGAAGATGTAGATGAAAATACTCAATTATCTACAAGTGAAACAGAAAATAACGGTGTCTTGGATGAGCAGCCTATGACGGTGTTGGAATTTGCTGCTAGTGAAGAAGATTTGAGTAATTTATGCCAGCAAAAAATTCCAGTAG
>JBODRP010000075.1:0-18739 GCA_050633005.1 Trichormus sp.
TATCCCAGAATCAAAACCCGATATTCTCATTAGTGACATAGGAATGTCAGATGAGGATGGTTACAGTCTTATGAGGAAATTACGCAGGATAGAAGCCCAACAAGGAGGTCATATACCAGCGATCGCTCTCACAGCGTTTTCTGGAAAAGAAGACCGGCTAGCGGCTCTGGAAGCGGGATTTGAGCAACACTTGGTTAAACCTATTGACCCGAATCAATTAATTACAACAATCACCAATCTATTAGAATTAAAGTCAAGAGGACGATCGCTCAACATAACATAAAAGAGTTTGACAGCAGGTGTTCAAAACATTTTTGCTCATTACTATTGGTTTGTTACCCTCCGTGTTTTCTCTATGGGTGATGCGTAAAACACGGTGGCGCATACGTTCACGGTTGCGACAAGCAGCCATTCATGCTGCCAGAGTTAGAATACAAGAAAATCTTCCCACAGTGGAGAGCGATCGCTATTATTTAGAAGGAGTAGGTTTCCTGATTGGGGATATCAGCTGCAAATTTAATGCTCGTTCTGGTTATCTTCGTTGTGCCATTAACCCTCATGGCCCCTGTGAAAGCTGTCGATATTATGAACCTAGAAATTGAGCATCAAAATACTAATAAAGCATGAGCAAAATTTTAAAATAATCATGAGCAGTACCCTTGAAAGCCGAAAATGACATGAGTAATCCCCGTGTTTTGTGCCTAGGTGAGATTCTATTTGATTGTTTAGCTGATCAGTTAGGGCTAAAGTTAGAAGAAGTACAATCTTGGACTCCTTACCCTGGTGGTGCGCCAGCTAATGTAGCTTGTGGTTTAGTGAAGTTGGGAACTCCCGCCGCATTTATTGGTGCAGTGGGAGAAGATGAACCAGGTAATCAACTTGTGCAGCTATTAGAAACAGTAGGTGTAGATACAACGGGTGTGCAACGTCATGCTACTGCACCAACACGCCAAGTTTATGTGGTACGAAATCTAGCAGGCGATCGCTATTTTGCAGGCTTTGGTAAATATGACACTGCGGAATTTGCTGATACTCGCTTACAAGGCAAACAACTGCCAGAGTCCCTATTTCAAGATGCAGAGTTTCTAGTTTTGGGTACTTTGGAACTAGCCTACCCTGAAAGTGAACAAGCAACTCATCGCGCTCTACAACTGGCAGAACAGTATGATTTAAAAATTGTCTTAGATGTCAACTGGCGGCCAGTCTTTTGGCAAGATGAAAATATTGCTCGGCAGAAAATTCAAGCTATATTCAAACGGGTTGATTTCCTCAAACTCTCCAAAGAAGAGGCTGAATGGCTATTTGATACCGCAGACCCCGGTGCTATTACTTACCGACTAGATTCGATTGAAGGGGTGCTAGTTACAGATGGTGAACATGGTTGTGCCTATTGCTTGGGTGAGAATGAAGGTAATTTACCTGCTTTTACTGTCCCTGTAACTGATACCACTGGCGCAGGTGATAGCTTTTTAGCAGGATTCATCCACCAACTGAGTCAATATGGTATCCAGAGCCTCAAGGATGCAGACACAGCAAAAAGGATCATTACCTATGCTAGTGCTGTAGGCGCACTCACTACCATTAAACCAGGTGCGATCGCTTCTCAACCCACCCCGCCTGAAGTCGAATCTTTTCTAGCTGAGTCTCAAATGAGATAGGGAGTAGGGACTGGAAGGGAGACAAGGTAGAATTTCTACCCCTGCCCCCTGCCTAGGGTGTTGACTTTGGTGAGATTTACCTATTGTTATATCTTGCACCATTCTCAACAAGCCCTAAAAAGCCCTAAAAAACCGGGTTTCTGAACGAAAGATTAAGGTTTTAAGCTGAGGTATTTGCAAGAAACCCGGTTTTTAACCGAGGTGCAAGATGTGTGTATTCTTTATTCATAAAGTTTTGGTGTCATCATCGGTGAACGAAATTCAATAAGTAATAAGTAATAAGTAATGGGTATTTACTCATTACTTATTACTTATTACTTATTACTCATTACTTAAAGAAGCAAAGGATTGTGCATGAATTTTTCACCCCTGAAAAGGTACAGAGTCAACAGCCTACCCCATGCCCCCTGCACTCTGCGAAAATAAATCTAGAGTAAAAAGCGAATCAAAACATAAAATGCTGAAGTAACTAGCTGTAGTATCGTTACGGGGATACCGTAGTGTAGAAAAGTTTTAAAAGAAATACGCCGTCCATGTTGCTCAGAAATTCCGGCAGCTACGATATTAGATGATGCTCCTACCAGTGTGCCATTACCTCCCAAAGTTGCACCAAACATCATGGCGTAAAACATTGGTAAAACTTCTGGAGGGAATTGCCCTTGAAAGTCGTTAGCTAAAATTTCTGCGGGTGCTAATCCAACTGTAACGAGATACTGTTTGAGTAAAGGAACCATTCCTACTACTAACGGAATATTGGGTACAACACTCGATAATATCCCTACAAAAAATAATAAAACAAGAGATCCTAGAATAATATTCTTGCCTAAAATAGTCGCTAATATTCCTGATAAACCAGTAATAATTCCAGTCTTTTCTAACCCTCCAATTAACACAAAAATACTCATGAAAAATATTAATGTACTCCAGTCAACATCTCGCAATATATTATGAACTGTATCAATCCTGCTCTGGTGAGATAGTAATAAAGCTAAAGCAGCCCCTAATAAAGCCACCGCCGCCGGTGATATTGGTATTGGGAGAGATTCGCCAATAATAAAAAATAGCATTACAAAACCTACAATTACTGTACCAACAGTTAATACTCTGGGATGATTAATTTGTGGATGGGGTAATTCTTCTAGGTTTTCTAATTTTGTATACCAAATTTTCCGAAATAAAAATGGTAGGGTTATAACCACCGTCACAATAGCAACTACTCCCCCTAAACTCAGTTTATATAAGTAATCTATAAAGCTGATATTAATAGCATCACCCACAATAAAAGTAGCGGGATCACCAACTAATGTTAATAGCCCAGCACTATTAGCAATTAAAACCATTAAAATTAGTAATGGCACAAAATTAATGCCGATTTCCTCTGCCATTGGTGGAATTAGGGGAGCTAACAACATGACAGTTGTAGCGTTTGGTAAAACTGCACAAATAGGAGTAACAATACCAACAATACCAAGTAATAAGCGTTTGCCATCTCCTTTAGCTAGGATCACTATTTGAGTTGCTAAGTAATCAAATATCTTAGTAGGCTCAAATGCCCTAACTAGTACCATTACACCAAAAAATAAGCCCAATGTACCGTGACTATTACCGATATAAGCTACGGCTTCTTCTAAAGTCATGACATTAGTAAATACTAGTAACAATGCTCCTAAAAAAGCAGCAATGGTAAGATGTACCCATTCTGTCATCACCAAGAAGATCACACCCAAAAAGGTAAATGCACTCAAAAATGCCTGCCAGTTTTCCACGTTTAACCTCTGAAAACTTATTAGGTTGTATTTTATGAAAACAAGCCACCTAAAATATAGGTGACTTATTGATGATTGACAACTGATACCGTTTCTTGATGTAGCTTGCCTGGCGTAGCCATAGATGCACTTTATTCTGTACTGTAGAGACGTTGCATGCAACGTCTCTACATCATTTATTTGGCGCAACTTCATAGAGAATTGGTATGAGATATTTATAATCTCAGTTGCTATTTATCAGTTGGTGGGTTAGTAATAATTAGTGGGTATGAATTTCTGATAAATTCCCCATGACTCATATCCAAGATCCAATACCATTATTCATCTATGCAATTGGGAATACCCACAACAGCACAGGGAAAATCTGAATTTAACTGTTGAATTAGGGGATGATATACAGATTTACATCCCAAAAATAAGATATCAGCAGATTCAATTTGTACTACTGTCCTCAGTTCTGTGCTAACGCCACCAAAGCGCAAATGTGACTTGAAATAACCTTGCCATTCTTCAGCTAAACTTCTAGCTTGCCAAAGAATTTGATCGGCTTTTTGCAGGGAATTTAGGGTTGTATGTTGTAAATTTGTGGCAATTTCCTGTATTTTTGGTTGAGTTAATACAGATGTGGTAGATTTGGAAACTTCAGTAACAGAAGATTCTAATGCTGGTAATTTACTGACTAGTTTCAATCTCCTGGAATGTTGATAATGATGAGTTTCTTCTAATACGTAAACAGCTTGCACTATCACTTCTTGATTAGTTGCTAACCGTGTTTGATGTGCAATCCAAAAAGCTATATCTAGTGCAGTATGGCTGTTAGGAGACGCATCATAACCAACAATTAAATTAACCGATTTTCCTAGTTGACATTGCTGTTCATCAACTTTTTTCGGTTCTGGTAACAACAGAATTTGTTCGATTAAGTCATCTCGACCCATCGCGCTTTGTAAGCGTGCTAACATTGGCTTGATATTCACAGTTTTGACTTCTCCTAAACTTAACTAACAACAAATGAGAAGCAGGATAGACACGAATAACCCAATATTCGCTAGGAATCCCCAATAACAACTGCTATGACAGCCAAAGTTTTGGGAGTTCCTTCCATTGCCGACGGAGTTAGCTGACGGGCTAAGACTGGAAGGTGTCTCTCTTATGAGTGATAGTTTTCAGATTAGCTACACTCTCAAATTGCTCACTCTCTATAAGATGCGCCCCATAATTTGGTTTCTCCGTTTCAAATTGAGTTTGACTGAATTTGAATTAGGCTACCCACTAAAAAAATCATAGTCTACTTCACTCTTGGTGAGTAAAATATTTATCAAGAAAGTTTAAGGCATGATTACGAAGTTCAAAGTATTCTTTCGAGTTTCGTATAGCAGCTCTATCCCGTGGATGGGGAAAGGGTACATTTAAAATTTCACCAATTCTAGCTGCTGGGCCATTGGTCATTAAGACGATGCGATCGGACATATAAATAGCCTCATCAACATCGTGAGTAATCATCATGACTGCTTGTCGATGATTTTCCCAAATATCTAATACTTGCTTTTGCAATTTACCTTTAGTTAAGGCATCTAATGCGCCAAAAGGTTCATCCATGAGTAACATTTTGGGACGAATTGCTAAGGCTCTAGCGATACCTACTCTTTGTTTCATACCTCCAGAAATTTCATCAGGATACTTGTCTGCTGCCGCCGTTAAGTTTACCATTGCCAAGTGTTCGTTCACAATGCTAATTTTTTCAGCCCGATTAGCATTTTTTAACACTTCATCGACAGCTAGACGAATATTCTCTCTCACTGTTAACCAAGGTAACAAAGAGTAGTTTTGAAATATCATCATTCTTTCCGCACCAGGTTTACGGATTTCTTTACCATCAAGGCGTACAGACCCGGAGGTAGCTATTTCTAAACCCGCTACAATTTTTAACAAAGTTGATTTCCCACAACCGGAATGTCCAATTACCGAAATAAATTCATCTTCACCAATGGTTAAATTAACATCATTAAGTACGACGAAGTTACCTTTATCTGGTGTCGGATAAGACTTGACTAAATTTTCTATTTCTAAAAAGTTAGGTTTAGACATAGCTGGTTGATCAGCCGTGAAGGTTAAATGTGTAGATTTCATGTCAATTATTCCTATTAATTGTTGAGTGTTACTTAATCAGGACTTACACAAGTTTCACAATCAATTTTTGGTGCGTGACGCTATAAGTTTGATGACTACGTTCAAATACTTTTGCAGCGTCACACACCCTACATCAAAAATATGTTAGTTGGGTAAGTCCTATTAATTTCAAGACAGAAAAAAACGGGTTGGTGCGTTGGCTCTAATGGCAAAACTATTTAAATAACCAACAGGATCGCTAGGGTCAAAGCTTTTTTTATCGATGAAAACTTCTGGTGGTTCAACTTTGTAGTCATCTTTGGGACATTCAATGCCCATTTCGCTGGCTATTTCTCGATATAAATCGGTTCTCCAACCTTGCTGGGCTAATTTGTCAGCATTTTTAGGAAATTCCTGGATTTGTCCCCAACGGGCGGCTTGAGTCATTAACCAAAGACTTCTCGATCTCCATAAAAATGTAGAGTGTTCGCCTGGTTTTTTGGGTATGTTGTCAGGAATATCAAAGAAAATTGTCGTATCTGCGGCGTTGATAGTGCGGTCTTTGCCATCAAATCCGCCATAATTGTAATTACCAATAATTCCGGGCGCGGTCAATTTGGTAATTGGAGCATTGGTTTTTTTTGGTTTTGCACCTGTAAAGGAACGGTCTGTCATGAGTTCGGCAACTTCTTGGCGGTTTTCTGGCTGGCTACAATACTGGCAAGCTTCAATCATCGCTTTGACTAAAGACCGATAGGTTTTAGGATATTTATCAATAAAGGATTCCATCACCCCTAATAATCTATCTGGGTGTCCTAACCAGACTTCTTTACCTTGGGCGAAAGTGAAGCCGATGTTTTCATTACCTGTAATGGCTCTGGTGTTCCAGGGTTCGGCTACCATATAGGCTTGCATAGCTCCAATTCGCACGTTTGTTACCATTTGCGGTGGTGGCACAATAATCACACGGAACTCCTTGAGAGGATCAACACCAGCCGCCGCAGAGATATAACGGACGAAGTATTCGTAAATCGCAGAACTTAAAACTACAGCCCAGACTTTGTTTTCTGGTGGTTGTTTGGCAAAATAAGCCCGAAAGTCTTTACCGAAGGCTTCTAGTGCGCCATCACCATATTGTTGTTGATATTCATACCAGGGACGCAAGCCAAAATCCCACATAGCCTTATTCATGGTCATAGCGTTACCGTGACAGTGAATAGTCATGGCTGCACATAGGGGGGCATGACGCGCGCCTTCTGCACCGATACGGGCGTTGGTGACTGCACCGGAAACTACAGGGGAGGCATCTAAGCGACCAAATATTAAGCCGTCGCGGGAGTTAGCCCAACTGGCTTCGCGGTTGAGTTGAACGTTTAAGCCATACTTGCGAAAGAAGCCTTTTTTCCAGGCGATCGCAAATGGCGCACAATCATTAACGGGAACGTATCCAACAATGAGGTTGGGTTTTTCTAAGTCTTGGGATCTAACTACCGGTTCTACTGCTAGGGCTTCTTCTGTCAGCCCTTTGGCGGATCTGTCTGTTGATATATTACAGGCGGATAGGCTCAATCCGGCTGTGGTTGCTCCTATGGTTTTGATGAAGTTCCGTCTTGTCCAGTTATGGTTACTCATGTGGAGTTCAATGGTTTAATTGGCTCACGCAGAGGCGCAGAGGCGCAGAGAGAGCTTGAGAGTTGCAATTACGTATGAAAGTTGTTTAGGTATGACTGACAGGGGCGTGCATTACTTACTAGAAATAAAAGAAACACTCTTGTTTCTTCTTCTCTGTCACCTTTATTTAGACGCTATGGGGCGATGTGTAACTAGTTCTTGCAGTTTGCCGACGGCGAAGTCTAGAATGAGTCCGGTTAAGCCGATGATGAAGACGGCTAGGAAGACTGAACTAAGGTTTAAACGACTCCATTCATCCCAGACGAAGAAGCCTATACCTACTCCGCCGGTGAGCATTTCTACTGCAACTATCACTAACCAGGCGATTCCTAAGCTGATTCTTAAGCCTGTGAAAATGTAGGGTAAACTGGCAGGCCAAATGATTTTGGTAATTCGTCGCCATTGGGGCATTTCTAAAACTTGGGCGACATCTATATAGTCTTTGGGAACGCTGGCAACTCCTAGGGCTGTATTAATAATGGTCGGCCATAGAGAGGTGATGAAAATGACGAAAATGGCGGAGGGATCTGCTAAATTGAATATGGCTAAGGCTATGGGTAGCCAGGCTAAGGGTGATACGGGTTTGAAAATTTGAATGATGGGATTGAGTGCTAGCATGGCTGGTCTAGACATCCCAATCAAAAAGCCTAAAGGTATGGCTACGACTGCACCCAAGGCAAAGCCTATTAGTACTCTTCGCAAGCTGGCTATTAATAACCACCCAATACCTAAATTACCGGGGCCTCTTTCATAGAAGGGGTTAAGTATGTAGTCTAAGTTAGCCGCTAGGGCTTCTGGTGGTGTGGGCATTAACTCATGGTGAACTAATGCGACAACCCACCACAGTAAGATAATTCCTAAGAAACCTATAATGGGTAGTAAGACTACATCCCTCATAATTACAGGTTTAGTTTTTTTCCAGACAGCTTGACTGGCAACAGCTGCGATCGCTGCTAAATTTAATTGCAATATCATGGGCGCAACCTCAACAGAGTTAAGTGCAGGTACAAAAAAGGCGAGCAGTACCAGCCTCGGACACTGATGAGAGCAAAACATTAAAAATGCTGTCTCTTCAGTCTCCTCTCAATGCCTACGAAGTTAGCTGACGGGCTAGGGCTGAGAGTTGCCCTTCCGATGAAAGTGCTGAGTTTTGAGTTGGGAGTTAGGATGGAATTTCCTGTCTCTTGTAACTCTTGACTTGTGCGTCTCTCCAGGATACGCCCCAAAAATTTGGTTCCTCCGCTCCAACATGACATACTGTGATCTGTTGGATTAGGCTGACTTACTCTAAATGGATAGTAATGTTCATCAAGATAACATCATTGATTCCATAAAGACAACTTGAAACTGATATTTTTTTGATTACCTGATATGTTGCTTGATACAGCACTTTTGAAGTAAGTGAGGTACACCATAAGTAATAAGTAGTGAGTAATAAGTAAATTTCTTACTCATTACTCATTACTCATTACTCATTACTCATTACTCATTACTTTTTTCAATCAGGTGCTGTACCTCATCAACATCGAATCTGCTGTATGTTGCTCCTACCCAATGTTCCACCTCGGAATACATCAAGAGTCTGATAGGGTTAGTCGGTTATTGCACAAAAGAAAGCTAATAGGGTTCAATATATCTCATGGGATAGGTGAAACTTCTCAATAGTTGCGATAAACGTCACTGTAATCGTTACACTATTGGCATATAGAATTTATTTACTCTATCCAAGAACAGAATTTAAAAGTATGAATTTTAGTCAATTACTGGCTGAAAATACTAACAAAATCGTCGAAAAATGGATTTTAGCAGTTCGCAATGATCAGCATATAGAAAGTGCTGACGATTTATCATATACAGCAATTAAAAATCATATTCCTCAAGTTTTTCAGGCAATGGTAAAGGTGTTGTCACTGACTCAGGAAGGTGATCTTAAATCAATAGTGACTGCTAGTTGGGAACATGGGTTACTACGCGCTGAACAAGGTTTTGATCCGTCCGAAATTGCTCGTGAATATCGTTTACTCAGAGGAGTAGTATTTGATACTCTAGAAGCGGATTTATTACAAGCAACACCAACAGAAATTATTCGTTATATGCGTTTAATTGATGCGGTGATTGATGAAGCGATCGCTCGGTGTTTTAATAGTTATGTTCAAGAACGCTTGCGAGAATTAGAACATTTACAAACTTCTCTGACTCTGCACAATGAAGAATTAACACGTTTAATTAATATCAATCAAGACAAGCTCTCAGAACTAGCACACGAACTCAAGCATCCTTTGACTGCCATTATTGGTTACTCAGATTTATTTTTACGACAACAACGACGAAACATTGTTCCAAAAGATAACTACACCAATTTAGGTCATATTGAGCGTGTACTGCGTAATGGTAGACACTTGCTGCGGTTAATTAATAATATCTTGGAACTTTCACGATATGAAGCGGGTAAACTCCAACTCGAACCGGAAGTTATTAATATTCGGGAATTAATTAATCATGTCTGTGAGATGTTAGAACCCCTAGCAGCCGAGAAGAATTTAACAATTTTAGTGGATTGCGATCGCCTACCTCCAGAGGTAATCACAGATGGTTTTCAATTACAACAGATTGTTACAAATCTTGTGAGTAATGCCATCCGTTACACAGACTCCGGCACTATTAGTATAAAGTGTGAGGTGCTGGATAGTGAAAATTGGGCGATCGCAGTTGTTGATACTGGGATTGGCATTGCACCAAAAGACCAAAGTAAGATATTTGAGCCTTATTTTCGTGTCAATTCCAAAGAACGTCCCCGACTTCCTGAGAGTACAGGCTTGGGTTTAGCAATAGTGGCACGGTTAGTCAAACTACTGCAAGGAGAAATTAACTTAGTGTCTCAAGAGGGTGTTGGCTCTACTTTCACCGTCACTTTACCATTGGATATCAACAAAAAACTCGGAAATAATTAGAGCTTTTCTAAGGAAACTAAACCATTGTTATGAAAATTTATCTCCAGTCGGTATCCTATCATTAGAGATGTTCCCAGTAAAGGTTTGTAGCCAGCAGCTAAAACTGGCACTAATTTTTCCTGATCATCCCATATAATTGTTGCCAAATGTATAGATAATAAAGCTTCCCTACCATCAGCTAATCTTGCAGATGTACTCGAATATAAAGGAAGATTCATCGCGCTAACTGCCTGTGGTGGTAGAGTTAGATGATCATTAAATCCAGTATCAATGACAAAATCAAGGGAAAAATCTGGCTGAGATGGTAAACGAAAAATTACTGAAACTATGGCTTTACCATCAATCATTTTGCCATAAATCATTCGGCATTACGCTCCATTGCACCACCAAAACTGACTGCAACATCATAGCCAATTCTGATAGTAAACAGCCTCGCATTTGGATTCTTTTGTTTTAACCTCAATGCTGTTTCTACACCAGTAGGATCGATACCATATTCGCCTGTTTCTGCATCAATAACAATCATTTTGCCAATATTGTCTTCATTCTCAACATTTTGACGAATCCCATTTTCATAAAAGTGTTTAGCTCTTCTTGCTACTTCTTCCACACTCCAAAAAATAGCTTGCATAATAATTACACCTATTTTTGTTGTTTCTACTATTGTAGTATTGAGAGTTTTATTCTTACATTTATTTCTGAGAAATGATGTGTATTTATGTCAACAAGCCTTGTTTTTTCAACTTAGCTAAAGCATCTTCAGCCGCCGCTTTTTCCGCTTCTTTTTTATTCCGCCCTACTGCTTCCCCGTACTTTTTATCTCCCACATAAACCTCAGCTTTAAATTCTGGTGCGTGCGATAAACCACCTATTTGTGTTGTTACGTAGTTGGGAGGAGTCGGGCCAATATTGCGTTGTACCCATTCTTGAAAGCGATTTTTGGAATCTACATTCGAGCGAGATACTACAATTTGTTCAGGTACAGCATCAAATAATGGTTCAACAATGGCGCGCACTGCTTCAATATTAGAGTCATTATCTAAATAGTAAGCACCAATTACCGCCTCAAATGTACTACTAAGTAAATTAGGATTTTGATAGCCGCCATCTCGAATTGCACCTTTACCTAAGCGCATCCTAAAATCTAAGCCGACTTCCAAAGCAAATTTAGCTAATTGTTTTTCATCGACTAATGCGGAACGTCGCCTTGTTAATTCATCTTCTCCTTTTTCTGGGTGACGGCTATAAAGATATTCACCACTTAAGAAATTCAGCACCGCATCACCAAGAAATTCTAGGCGTTCATTATGTTCGCCTTCGCCTGGGTTTTCATGAACATAGGAACGATGGGTGAGTGCGCGACGTAAAAGTTTTTCGTCATGAAATGTTAGAAGTTTGTGCATTTTTATTGTTGCTTTATTTGGGAAGTCGAACTCAAGAGGTGGAAATATTATCCACCTCTTTGGAAATTGTCTGATAGTATTTAGAAGTTATTTAGACATAACTAACTTTGAGCTTGGAGGATATAAACTATTTCCCCGCTTATTGTTGCAAGGGAAACAAGTAAGTCTCAAGTTTTCTAGACTATTAGAACCACCACGGCTTCTAGGAACAAGGTGATCAATTGTCAACTGGTTTAGTGATAATTTTTGATCACACCACCAACAGTAACAACCATATGTATTTGAAAGTTGAAGCTTTTTGCTTTTTCTTTGTTGAGGATTCATACTTTTATGTTCCTTTTTTGTTTTTTTGCAACAGCATCGGAACATCAGTTATTTAGCATCACCGGAGTGTTATGCTAGAAAGCTCCTAATAAGAAACCTATTGCATAATACTCATACTCACCACATCTGTCGTTCACTAGATGCGCTGAATGTAGGTTAAAAGTTGCAAATCCAGCGATTTTAAACTTTTAGGTAAGATTGTGCTGAACTGGGTAAGTAGTTAATAACACTAGTACACAGATAAATCAGTAGTTTTTTACTGAGGTACTTATCTATTTACTCGCACTATCAACTACTTAACTAGTTGAGTACAAGCTTACTTAAAAGTTGAAAACCGCTACATATGCAACTATCAACCTCTGCTTTGCGCTTTTGGATGATAATTCCTTTGCTGCGTTGAGCAAAATATAACACACACAATCCTAGTCGTGTCAATGGGTAGTGGTTAAATTTTTTCAGGACTTAAGCAACTGTCACAATTGATGGTTGGTGCGTGACGCTATCAGTCTGATGACTACGTTCAAATACTTTCGCAGCGTCACACACCCTACATAAATATTTATGGTTAAAGTTATGATTACACGCTTTAAACTTAAGATTTATTTTGAGCGATCGCACTATACAAGATACCCAATATTTTGTTAATGTCTTTAATATAATATTCACGTAAATCAATGCTGATCACATTACTTTCAAGTTTCAAGAATTGCCAAATTGTACCGATGGTAACAGCACCATAAATTGCTTTAATCGCATTGCCACTTCTTTCATTAAAAATCTGAGCCGCAACCATTTCTGCAATACATTGTGCCAACCCTGAGCGCAAATTTTCGTTTTTACTTTCTACTAAAACAATCACTGGAGCGCGGACAAATAATTGTTCTGTTGAAAGACTTAAAATAAAATCACAAAACCCATGTAAACCTCTTTGAGTATCAACAGCAAACTCTACTCCAGAAAATAAACCAATTTTATAATTAAATTTACGCCTAATTTCTAATAATATTGGGCTAATAATCATTTCACTGCGCGCTTTTGCCGAACTAATCGCCACAGCTAAATCTACGTTTTCTGTTAGAATAGTCGATAACAAATCACTACATTCTTGGTCTGGTAAATTGGCAAATAATCCAGATGATTCTTGAATAGTTAATCCGAATATATCAATAATTTCGTTAAGTTTAAAATCACTATAGCTCATTGAATATTTATCTTTTGGGGAAATATTCTATTTAAATCAATAGATAGATCGGGAAAACAAGGGAAAAAAACTACTTGATGAGGCAGAAAAATTCGCTTAGTTGAATAACCATATTTTCCTTGACTATCTTGATAAGGCTCACTGTAACATTCCAAATGATTATCGAATAAATTGAATATCCAATAATCAGCAATACCTGCTTGAGCATAGAGAGGTATTTTCACATCTTGGTCATAACTTAAAGATGAATCTGCTACTTCCATCACTAGCAACACATCAGCAGGGCGAGGGTGAGCAGAAAAATAATCATCAAGGCGGTTCTGCACAATAGCAAAATCCGGTTCAGGTTCGCTGTTAGGCAGTAAAGTGATAGGGGCTTGAGATTGTAAAGTAGCCCTATCGCCTATGACTTTTGGTAGTTCTTTCCATAACTTTCTTAAGCAAGTTTCATGGGCTGTACCCTTAGATACCATTTGAATCAGTTCCCCTTTAATTAATTGGATGTGGTCATCCTCGTGGAGAAAGCCCAATTCTATGAGTTTGTGGTACTCATCCAAAGTGAAGCGTTTAGCTTGAGCGATACTCATAAATTTTGCCTCCAGAGTAATACACAGCCCTTATTCTCATAACCGTCATTGTAAATGAGCCAGAAATTGATATGCTAAAAACCGAGACTAGTTTAAAAGTGGTGAGTGCTGTTAGCGGTAGCGCGGCGTTTAGCCGGTGCTGAGAGGAGAGAGCAGGAGAATAAAAATCCTATGCCCCATGCCCTTAACCCCATTCCCTAGTCCCCAATACCGAGTCCCTTATCTATAAATCATGCCTGCGCCTACTATCAACCCGACAATTACTACTTTTCCCTTGACTGCCGTAGTCGGTCAAGAAGCCATTAAACTTGCTTTATTGTTAGCAGCAGTAGATCCTGGGTTGGGAGGAGTAGCGATCGCAGGTCGTCGCGGTACGGCAAAATCAGTAATGGCGCGTGCTATTCATGCCCTGCTACCACCAATTGAAGTTGTCACCGGTTCGGTAAGCAACTGCGACCCCAACCACCCAGAAGAATGGGATGATTATCTTTTGGCTGAGTGCGCCAATAAAGATATTCAGGAAGTCCCGACAGAAATTATCCCTGCGCCCTTTGTGCAAATTCCCCTCGGCGTAACTGAAGATCGTCTCCTCGGTTCTGTGGATGTGGAACAATCAGTTAAACAAGGAGATACAGTATTTCAGCCTGGGTTACTCGCCACAGCTAACCGGGGTGTGCTGTATGTTGATGAAATCAATCTTTTAGATGACCAGATATCTAACCAGCTATTAACTGTCCTCTCGGAAGGACGTAACCAAATCGAACGGGAAGGTATCAGCTTTCAGCATCCTTGTAAATCCCTGTTTATCGCCACCTACAACCCAGAAGAAGGAGCATTACGAGAGCATTTATTAGATAGAATTGCGATCGCACTATCTGCTGACGGTGTTCTCGGTTTAGATCAAAGAGTACACGCAGTTGAGCAAGCGATCGCCTATTCTAAATCACCCCAAGATTTCCTCCAACAGTACAGCGAAGATATCGACTCGCTCAAAACCCAAATCATCTTAGCAAGGGAATGGTTGAAGGAAGTCACCATTACTCACGAGCAAATTGCTTACTTAGTTAATGAAGCCATTCGCGGTGGAGTTCAAGGACATCGGGCGGAATTATTCGCGGTACGGGTAGCAAAAGCGGCTGCGGCTTTAGACGGACGAGCCACCGTCAACGCTGACGACCTACGCCGGGCGGTAGAATTGGTCATTGTGCCACGGGCAACTGTAGTACAGACACCACCCCCCGACCAACCACCCCCACCACCCCCACCACCGCCACAAAGTCAAGACGAGTCAGAACAAGAACAACAAGAGGAAGACCAAGAAGAAGACCAAGAAGACCAACCAGACGAACCCGAAGACCAAGAACCCCCCAGCATCCCGGAAGAATTTATCTTTGACCCGGAAGGGGTGATACTAGATGACAGTGTGCTGTACTTTGCTCAAATGGCACAACGTCAAGGTAAATCTGGTAGTCGTAGTATTATCTTTTCCGATGACCGGGGACGCTACATCAAGCCGATGTTACCTAAAGGTAAAGTCCGCCGCATTGCTGTAGACGCAACTTTAAGGGCGGCTGCACCCTACCAAAAAGCCCGGAGGGAAAGACACCCAGATAGAAAAGTGATTGTCGAGCAAGGGGATATTCGCTCTAAACGTCTAGTCCGTAAAGCCGGGGCGTTAGTGGTATTTGTCGTAGACGCTTCCGGGTCGATGGCTTTAAACCGGATGCAGTCAGCTAAGGGTGCAGTTATGCAACTGTTAACAGAAGCCTATCAAAACCGTGACCAAATCGCATTGATTCCCTTCCGGGGTGAACAAGCAGAGGTATTATTACCCCCCACCCGTTCCATCGCCTTAGCTCGTAACCGCTTAGAAAGATTACCATGCGGTGGTGGTTCACCTTTAGCACATGGTTTAACTCAAGCTGTCCGCATTGGTTTAAATGCTCGCATGAGTGGCGATATTGGGCAAGTGGTAGTAGTGGCAATTACGGATGGACGAGGTAACATTCCTCTGTCTCGGTCTTTAGGTGAACCCCAAGAACCTGGAGAAAAACCAGACATCAAAGGGGAATTACTGGAAGTTGCCGCCAGAATTAGAGGATTAGGGATACAACTCTTAGTGATAGATACTGAGAGTAAATTTGTCTCCACTGGTTTTGCTAAGGAGTTAGCCCAAACAGCAGGGGGTAAATATTATCACCTACCTAAAGCCACAGATAAAGCGATCGCTGCCATGACCAAAGGTGCGATCGCTGATTTAAAATCTAGATAAGTGAACTACTCCAACTAAGCTGACGCTATAGTTGGAGCTTCCAACTTCACAGAAGATTGCCTCATCTTAGATTTGCGTCCGCGAATTGGTCTGACATCCTCTCCATTGGCGTTAGCCTCCCCCGTCCCAGAGGAGGACAGCATTCTGATCCCTTCTGCTCTAATATTGATCGCAGCATTACCATCTCTATCGTGATGAGTACCGCAACTTGGGCAAGTCCATACCCTGACATCAAGCGGTAATTCACCCACTTGATAATGACAATTAGAGCAAAGCTTGGAACCAATTCGTAATTCGTAATGGACTTCTCTCCGTTCGCGCAGCGTGTCGAAGACAGACGCTACGCGTAGCTTGCTTCCCCAGAGGGGTACGTCCCGCTACGCTCTAAGCGCAGCTATGCCGCAGGCTTTACGTAATTCGTAATAAGTAGCCGTGAGAGTCTATTGCGAATTTGTATTTTACGCGATGTGCAACTTATTATTAAAACCCCTCTCGAAAGACGCGGAGCGGCTACTCTACGAGAACGCTAAGAGCGAACTCGTTAGAGTACCTCTCCCCTGCAACTGTAGAGACGTTGCATGCAACGTCTCTACTTTGATTCTCGCTCTCATTTCCTTGTAGGGAAAGGACTGGGGGTTAGGTTTGAGAGAAAGTTGCACACGGCGTTATTCCTCCAACTCAGGACAGATGTAGAACTTTACGAAATATTTCACGATCAATCACATCATTGAAAAGTTGATTTGATCATGAACAGAAAATTAATTTTTCTCGCGTCAACTATGGGATTAAGTGTATTGATGGCAGCTTGTCAGCCTGCTACACCACCCCCAACAACTGCACCAGCACCGGTGACTCCATCACCCGTAGTTCCACCTGAAACTGTTCCACCTACTACCCCAACTCCTGCCGTTCCCTAGAACATAAACTTGCGGTTGGTGTGGCTCAGGGTAGACTTTAACGTGTATGATTATAGGCGATCGCTTCCATTGGAATTGCCAAATCTGGAATTTTTTTTTGATCTAAGGGTATTTCAATCCAAAACTCGCATCCTTTGCCCAATTCCGATTCACAGCGCAATATTCCAGAGTGTTTTTCCACAATAATTTGGTAACTAATTGACAACCCTAACCCCGTTCCTTGCCCTACAGGTTTAGTTGTAAAAAATGGGTCAAATAGCTTTTGTTTAACTTTCTCCGTCATCCCTGGGCCATTGTCGGCAATTCTCACAACTACACGATTATGCTGAGTTAGATGGGTGGTAATTTTAATATAACTGGGATTATTTTCAATTTCCTGTGGTGTCCGCTCGGCATTGTAACTATTGATGGCATCAATAGCATTATTAATAATATTTAAAAACACTTGATTTAACTGTCCTGCATGGCACTCTACCAGAGGTAGATCACCATACTCTTTGATAATATCAATTTTAGGATTTTCGGATTTAGCCTTGAATCGATTTTGCAAAATCAACAGTGTACTTTCAATACCTTCATGAATATTTACCGCTTTCATTTCAGCTTCATCAAGACGGGAAAAATTGCGTAAAGATAAAACTATTTGTTGAATACGCTGAGATCCCATTGTCATTGAATCAAGAATTTTTGGTAGGTCTTCTTGGATAAAGGCCAAATCCATGTTATCAATTTTAGCTTGAATCTTTTTACTAGGATTGCTAAACTCTTCTTGATATAAACTGACTAATTCTAGTAATTCTTGGGCATAGTCATTAGCATAAGTGATATTCCCATAAATAAAATTCACGGGATTATTAATTTCATGAGCTACCCCAGCTACCAACTGACCCAAGCTAGACATTTTTTCAGTTTGAATGAGTTGTGCTTGGGTAGTTTGTAATTCTTGTAAGGCTCTTTGGAGTTCTAATTCTGCTTGTTTGCGTTCAGTAATTTCTAACTCCAAACGTTGATTCATGTGAGTTAATTCTGTATTTTTGATCAGTGTTTCATGAGACTTAGCTAATTTAATAGCCATGCGATTAAATGCTGTTGCTAACTCTTCGATTTCATCCCCAGTGGGAATATTTAAACGATACTCAAAATTACCTGTAGCAATTTCTGATGTTCCTGTTTGTAATTTCTGTAAAGATTTAATTGTTGGTCGCCAAATCAACATAAATTCGCCAACCAATAGCATTAAAATTACAGCTACAACCACAAAAGAAATAATTCTTTGTACCTGATGGAGATTTTCTAAATCTTTTGCTACTAATTCCCTCTCCTTATCAGTCATTTCAATTAATTGGTCAAGAAATAATTTAATATCTCTGCTAAAAGAATTAATGGAGCGAAAATACAGTTGTTGATCTGCTACATTAGCTACAGCAGAATTTTGCTCAATTAATTTAACTGCCATCCGCCGCAGGAACTGGTGACGACGGCGAATTACAGAAATTTCTTCCCTATCTGGCATTAAGCGTTCTAAGTCATTCAAAGACTTAATAAAAGCCGCATGGGATTGTTCAATTTCTGCGTTTTGATTCTGGAATAAAACAAAATCTTTGAGGATGATAACTTCCGACTTTAAAGCGTTATCTGCTTCTAACGTTGCTTTAATAGTTTCCGCAGTATCATAGCTTTTATCCCGTACAGTCTGCTTAATCTGCTGCACCACTACCGTATTGCCAATGAGGATAGCTACTACAAGTCCAACAGATACAGCAGAACTAGTCAATAGCTTTGTAGAGATTTTCATTTTTACGGGAGAGATATTAGGTTCAATTTTTCGCGGAGTTGTTGAATTGGGTCGTAGTCAGAAGCAATTACAAGAGTATATCCAT
>JBODRP010000076.1:0-18653 GCA_050633005.1 Trichormus sp.
TATAACCGTGGATATGGTTATTATAAGTATTATATAGATCACGCCAAAGTTAAAGATACTTTAACAGAAAAATCCCAACCTATTAGTCCATTACCATTTCCAGGTGCAATTTACATATTAGAAACAGGAGAAAATCATTACTATGACCCAACAAAGCTAACTTTTAGTATTTTCAATCGTAAAAAAATTACGCCATCAATTAGAGATGAATTTGGATTATATAAATTACAGTAATCCGAATTGATTAGGTCAACTATATACTTTTTATCAGGCTGATAGGCTAGAACGCCCCTATGCCCAAATTAAAATCTAAATCCTCCCGCTCTAAATCCTTACGCTCTAAAAAAACAAAACAGCAAGCACAGAAAGAAACCCCAACCCTGAGTCTACAGGAGAGGTTAGCTCAAAAGCGGAAAGCTACCCAAGCACGTAAAGAGCTAATTAATTTACTGACTACTGTTTCTTTCGTCAGCTTATTTGTTGGCATCTTGGTATTTTTAACTGTAGGAATTAAGGCAGCAGTTCCCACGGTTTTGGGAATTATTGTGATGTCTATATCTTACAAATATCCGAGATTGGCTTTGTTTGCCTTTTTGGTGTACGTACCTTTTGGGGGTACAATCACTTACTACATTGGTAACAGTCCTATCTTGCAACTGGCCAAAGACTCATTTTATTTTCCGGCTTTAATCGCTATTTGGCAGACTTGCCGAAAACAGAAACTCCCCTTAATTCTGCCCCCAGCTATTAGAACGCCACTATTTATTTTATTTGGCTTGTGTATGCTGACCTTGCTGTTTATCAATGGTGGACAGCAACTCAACCCACCCAGTACCGGAGCTTTCCAAGCAGCTACTAGCGAAATACCTATAGGTATGGGGATTTTGGGACTAAAAGTATTTTTAGGTTATATCCCTTTAATTGGTTGTACTTATTACTTAATTCGCAACAAACAGGATTTTCTATTTTTATCCCGCCTCCAGGTAAGCGTGATTCTCATATGTTGCATACTGGGTATTATTCAATACGTACTATTGTACACAGGAGTCTGTGAAGGTACGAGAAATGCTTCCGGGGCTGACTTATTTAAAGCTACCCTGGATGCACGTTGTTATTTTGGTGGTTCTCTAGTTTATAGTCCTAGTCAGGGAATGATTCGCTTACCAGGAACATTTGTTGCACCTTGGCAATGGGCGTGGTTCTTAATTTCTAGTACATTTTTAGCATTTGCGGCGGCGTTTTCTGACCCCTCGTTTATTTGGCGTGCCATCAGTTTAGGTTCTATGGCTACTGTATTTATTAATGCAGTTGTTTCGGGACAGAGAATTGCTCTGGCCTTAGTACCCGCTTGTTTTTTGTTACTACTAATACTTACAGGTCAAATTGCCAACCTGAAACGTTTTATTCCTATTGGTATAGGCTTGGCTGCTATCTTGGGAATTGCGATGGTGACTAACCCTGCAATTGTCCAAGAACGGGTGGATAGTTTGTTTGGTCGTTGGGATGCTTCACCACCGGAAGAATTTATTGTCCAGCAATTTGAAGAAAACTGGAAAACGGTAGAAACCCCCATAGGCAGTGGTTTGGGACGAGCAACTAACTCGGCTCGGAGTTTGGGTGCTACTAAACTGGTGGAAACCTACTACCCTAAAGTGCTGTATGAAGTTGGGATTGTGGGATTATTGGGTTTTATTGTTTTAGTTACTACACTGACCTTTAGTGCCTTTAAAACCTATCGTTCCCTAAAAAACCGTAGTTTCCGTACTTACGCTGCTGCTATATGGGTGTTTATATTGTTTATCAGTTACAACACCTACTATTATCCTTTAGATGTTGATCCAGTAGCAGTATATTATTGGTTCTTTGCAGGAGTTCTGTTTAAATTACCAATATTGGATAAAGAAGAAAAGAAAAATGAAGAACTTGAACAAAAAGCAAAAGTTGTTTGACATTGATGCCAATATATGCAGAAAAAATAACTAAATTGTGATGAGTTCATTTATTAGCTAAAATTATGAATAATCAGCCCTTAGTTAGTTTAATTATCCCAACCTACTGTAGAGAACAACCATTACGAGATAGCATTGTAGATGTTTTAAATCAAAATTACCCAAATTTTGAGGTTTTAGTAGTAGACCAATCACCAACACATGAACCAGAAGTACAAACTTATCTGGAAGAACTAGCAGCAGCAGAAAAAATTAAATGGTTTCGCTTAAATTGGGCGAGTTTACCAGGGGCGCGCAATTATGGTGTGAGAAGGGCTGCGGGTGAAATTATTATTTTCATTGATGATGATGTGAAATTAACCCCTGATTATATCTCAGCCCATGTGAAAAACTATGTCCAAAACCCAGAAATAGGCGCAGTAGCTGGACGGGTGTTTGACAGGATGAAATTAGGTGAGTCTAAGGGAGAGTTTGAGATTGAATATTTGCCCCCAGAAGCAATGAACCCTGGGATTGCTTGGTATCATATTGACCTAGTACACACCATTAAACCCCAACAAGTGTTAAGTGCAAGGGGTTGTAATATGTCTTTCCGGCGGGAAATTTTCACTAAGTATGGACTCCGCTTTGATGAGAGATTTCGCGGTAGTGCTGTGCGGGAAGAATCGGATTTTTGTCTGAGGTTACGGCAGACTGGGTATAAAATCTGGTATGACCCGGAGGCTTGTTTAGTCCATTTAGGAGAAGAAACAGGAGGGTGTCATGATATTAGTATGCGATCGCTCAAATATCAATTCACTTTCTATCACAATCATTTCCTCATGGCGATGAAAAACCTCACCGCTAGCCAAGCTTTACGACTATACGCTAGATTATTTGATTGTCATGTCCTCGGCCGTCCCCCCTGTCATAAAAGTGGTTCACCGATTAAAGTTTTGACTCGTGGTGTGTTCTATACCTTGGGTTTTTTCAATGCTTTAGGGACTACTATCAAATCTATTTGGGATGATGGGCAAATTTATAGTCGTTTTGATCAAGAATCAACCCCTTTGGGTAATTCAAAATTCAAAATTCAAAATTCAAAATTACAATCTCCATAAATGAAAATTTTAGTTGCAAGTCATACGTATATTGTAGACCTCAACTGTGAAAAATTGCGTGCGTTATCTCAGTTAGAACCAGGGATAGAAGTAACAGTTGTAGTTCCTAAAGTCTGGAAACCTGGTGGTGTACAAAATAAAATTGTTGAAACCCAATACAGAGATGAAGGTGCATTTAAAGTAGTTCCGGTTGCTAATTTTAGTCAAAATCATCAAGGGTTACTCACTTTTGGGGCTGAGTTAATATCTCTTTTACGAAAATTTCGTCCCCAAATCATTCAAGTAGAACAAGGTTCTAGAGGTTTAGCTTATACTCAGATGATTGTCTTAAATCAGTTATTAGGACTGAAGGCAAAAAATATCTTTTTCACTTGGTGGAATTTACCTTATGAATTAAAATTACCAGTTGCTTTATTAGAAAAATATAACCTCAATCACAGTCACGGTATCATCTCTGGGAATCAAGACGGGGCGGAAATTTTAAAACAACGAGGTTATCAAGGTAAAATTAAAGTTATGCCGCAATTGGGTGTAGATGAAACCCTGTTTAAACCTCAAGCACAACCAGAATTGGCAGCTAAATTGGGAATTACATCTGATGATTTTGTTGTGGGGTTTGTGGGGCGTTTTGTTCCCGAAAAAGGAATAATAACCCTTTTAAAATCACTATTAATTTTAAAAGATAAGCCTTGGAAGTTGCTACTACTGGGACGCGGTGTTTTAAAAGAAGAATTAGTGAAATTAGTAGCAGAAAACAATCTTCAAGATAGGGTAATTTTTGTCGAGAGTGTACCTCATGATGAGGTCGCTAATTATATTAACTTGATGAATACTTTGGTACTACCTTCAGAGACTACATATGAATTAAAAAATCTCACTTCTGTCGGTTGGAAAGAACAGTTTGGTCATGTATTAATTGAAGCAATGGCTTGTAAATTACCTGTGATTGGTTCTGATTCTGGGGAAATACCTTATGTTATTGGTGATGCTGGTTTGATATTCCCTGAAGGTAAAAATCAAGCTTTAGCTGATTGTTTATTACAATTAATAGAAAAACCGGATTTGGCTGAAAAATTAGGTGAACTTGGTTATCAGAAAGTCATGATTCAGTATACCAATAAAGCTTTAGCCAAGCAACAATTTGAGTTTTATCAGGAATTAGTTAATAGTTATTAATCATTACTCATTACTTATCCTTCGTCTCCCTTGTCTAAAAATGAAAGTTTTACAAATTGTTCCATCTATTTCTTTAGTTTATGGTGGCCCTAGTCAAATGGTATTAGGACTAGCACCGGCTTTGGCTAAAGAAGGGGTAGAAGTTACAGTATTAACTACTGATAGTAATGGTGATACTGGACAAGAACCCTTGGATGTACCTTTAAATGTACCCATCCAACAAGATGGCTATAATATTATTTATTTTCGTTGTGCGCCATTTCGGAGATATAAATTTTCTCTAGATTTACTCAATTGGCTCAAAACTCATTGTAGCGGGTTTGACATAGCACATATTCATGCTTTATTTTCCCCTGTGAGTAGTGCGGCGGCTATGGTATGTCGTCAACAAAAACTACCTTATATTTTACGTCCTTTGGGAACACTAGACCCGGCTGATTTGCAGAAGAAAAAACAATTAAAAAAACTGTATGTAGAAATTATCGAAAGGCGGAATTTAGCTAAAGCGGCGGCGATTCATTTTACTAGTGAACAGGAAGCGAAAATTTCGGCGAGATTTGGAGTTTCCACACGCGATTTAATAATTCCTTTGGGTGTAATTCTACCTCAATCTTTACCCCAAAATAGTAAAAGTTCTATGAGTAATACTTTGGGAATACCAGAGGATGTTCCTTGGGTATTATTCATGTCACGACTTGACCCGAAAAAAGGGTTAAATTTGTTGATTCCGGCATTAGAAAGGTTGCTAGAATCGGGGCATAAATTTCATTTTATTTTGTCTGGTGCAAGTCCTCAAGACCCGGATTACGAACAAAAAATTAAAGAACAAATAGCTAATTCATCTTTAAAATCACATACCACTATTACTGGTTTTGTCACTGGTGAATTAAAAACTAGCTTACTTCAAGCGGCTGATTTATTTGTCTTACCTTCCTACTATGAAAACTTTGGTATTGCTGTGGCTGAGGCAATGGTAGCAGGAAAACCTGTAGTAATTTCCGACCAAGTGCATATTTGGGAACAGGTGCGAGATAGCGACTCTGGTTGGGTGGGGACAACAGATGTAGAATCCTTGGTAGGCTTACTGCAAGAATCTTTACAAAATCCCCAAGAATGTCAGCGTCGGGGTGTAAATGCTCAAAATTATGCCTTAGAAAATTTTAGCTGGGATGCGATCGCTAAACAAATGATTCAAGCCTATCAAGAAATTAAGGGGTGTAGGGGTGTAGGGGTGTAAGGGAAAATACTATTTACTACTGACTATTTTTAATTTGACCTTTCCCAAAGACGCTGAATTTCTCTAATGGTCTGCGTGTTTGGTGGTGGTATGGTTTGCACAGTGGGTTTAACTTCTGCACCCGGAATATTTTGATTCCACGGACTATTCGGGACAGTTTTTAAATCAACTGTGTTATTCACCGGACGGAAACCATACTGAACTAAGATTTCTTGCTGTGCGGGTTGTGTCAGAAAATCTAAAAACTTTCTGGCTGCGTTTGCTGTTCCGTTATCAACATCCCGGCGGACAATTGCGGCTGTAGCAATAGATTCACTGGTAGGATTTAAATAGTAGATTTGGTATGGTTGACCTTGATTCGCCGTTGACTGTTGCCAACGATATAGAGCTACACTTTCATATACTGTAGCTACATCTGCATCATTCCGACCTCTGCTAATAAACTCTTGCAGAAGAATATCTGTAGACCGGGGTGGCTGATAAACTGATTTTTTCACTAACCCAAACAACGATTGCACAGATGGGTTATTAAAACTATTTTGGTTGATGTTTGCACCTAATTTTGCTTGTGTCCATAGGTTTAGGGTGACTTGACCACTATTAGAGCGGGTGGGGTCGGTGGTGACGAAATCAAAACTACCCCAGTCATTAGCACCACCAATTTTTCCCCAGTTATTAGCTTGCATGGCTTGTTCAATTTTTGGCCATTGGAAGCGTCCATCTGGAAATAAAACTTTACCCCGTTGCGGCCAGGCAATGGCTACAAGTAAAGTTTTCGCTATTGGTGTGGGAGAATCATAAAATGGGTTGGTGTTGTTAGTAGCTTTGAGGCGATCGCTCAATTCTATTAAAATTTCTCCATTGGCCGGAATTAACACCGCAGGCTTAAAATCATTCTTCTGGTCAACATAATTATTCACCATGTCTTGAGAACCCTGAAACTTGAGTTCTAACTTGATATTGGGGTTCTCCTGCTCAAATTTTGCTTCTAATTTTTGTAGTGGTTCTTGCAATTCTGTACCACTAACAATGATCACGGTTTGCTGTAACCCAGGAATTGGTGCGTAGGTTAAACCTAATGCTGCCAGAATAATAGTAATTGAACTAAAAACCTGATTTTTGCGTTTGAATTTCGACTTTTGTTTTTTCATAAAAACCAACCAAACATAGCCAATAAACTTTAATTAAAACTCTGCGCTACTCCGCGTAACTCTACGTTTAAAATATTATTGTCTTACTACTAAATCTAAATTTTCTGCCAGACTACTTAATTCATCAGCAATTAATTGTAAAGCATTAATTTGTGCAGCATCACTTAAATCAGATGTACGTAATTTTGTTTGCAGTTTTTGTAATACGCCAGCATAATTTTGAATTAAAGTAGCAATATTAATGATTCTGGCGAGGCGACTATCTTCACCTTCTTGTGCTAATTTAATATTACGTTTTAGACTCTTTGCTAATTGCTTGAGATGTCGTTGAGGCACACCAGCAGTAGAGGGTAATTTCTTTTTGACTTCTTTAAGTTGCTGTTGTAAAGCCTCAATGGAAAGTAAAGAATTAGTATTATGCAGTTTAAATACTAACATATCAATTTTACCTGGAAGTTCGGCGGCGCGATCGCAACTCATTAAAACCGTTGTCAATAGTTCCACATGAAAGGTATCAGTTAATAATTTCTGCACCTCCAACCGCATAGCCTGAGCTTGATTAGCTAAAGCCAAAGCCGAAGATTTAACTGTTAATATTTCCCGTTCCAAAGCTGGATTATCTAACTTTAATACTTCACCTTCACGAGACTTTAAAAAACTAGCACCAGCCACCGCCACACCACTTGCCACAGGTATCATCACCAAACTAGACAAATTTCCCAACCGCACCCCAACAAACAGAGTCAAACCCCCAACCAAAACAGCCACCGGATAATACAACGGATTTACTAACTTCATCATAAAAAACTCCGCGCCCCTTTGCGCTTCCCTCAGCGTACCTCTGCGTTTAAAACTCCACCTGCAAATCAGACATTAACCGTGCAATTGTTTCTGGATTACCTTGAGAATAATACCCCCCATTCAACTCAGCAATTTTCTTCAAAGCATCAGGATTAAACTCACCTTCTTCACCATAACCAACCGTAAAAAAGCCAATTCTTTGGTCAGTAGAAAACCCACTTTTTTGCAATTCACTTGATAACTGATCTAAAGAAACCTGCGAACCAGAATCTTCCCCATCTGTTAAAATTAAAACCGCATTAATTGCATTTTGACGACGATTTTTTTGTAACCAATTGCGCGCATAAATTGCCGCATCATATAATTTTGTCCCTCCATCCGCTTTCAGTCCACTAATAAATTGCAAACCGCGATCGCGCCCTTGGGGTGTACCATCTACTAACACTGGGGGACGAATCTCCGAATCAAAGTCTATAAGGGCAATTTGCTCCTTAACGCCTAAATTCTTAATATAATTTAACAAAGTATTCTGCACGGCGGGTAATTTATTCCCCTCCATTGAACCGGAAGAATCGACCACTACCACCACTAACGATGGTTTCTTAGAAGCTTCCTGCCAAGATTTCAACATCGCATCCACCACCTCTGGTTTAGGTGGTCTCAGAGAATCATACTTAGCTTGAGACTCCACACCAAAATCTGGGGAAAACTTTGCACCTAAAGCTACACCGGGAGTTCCTGGCCTTAAACCTAAGTCGGTAGCAATTTTTTGAGTTTCAGGCGATCGCCAATAAGTGATAAACTTTTCAGCACCTGCCTTTTCATCCGCACTCACCCAAGGCGCATTCGGCACAATTGCCCGCATATTAGATGTAAACGTAGCTTTCGGATACACGGCTGTATAACGCTGCTGTCCTGGTTGCAAGGTAGAATTAGCCGTAATCACGCTAGACTCGTACACAGACCCCACAGAAGCCCAAAACGCCCCATTTTTGACCATCGCTTGGGCAAGAGAATTAGTAGACACCCCATAACGAGTAATTTTGCTTTGAATTTGCTGAATTTGTGGCTGATACTTCTGTATATCAGCAACAGTCAACTCCTCTGGACGTTTACCCGATACACTGACATATTGAGCTACCAGTGTTTGTAACCCGGAATTAGAACGTGTCGGTGCAGTGTGGACATAGTTCACTGTTAACGCTGGTGCTGCGGGATCAATATCTTTGTGAGTTTTCGCTGTCACCAAAGCTTGATAAGGATCAGCAACTTTTCTCAAACCTTCAGCCACATCTGACTGCGCCATAAACACCATTGGCGTATTTGCTATTAGCTGTGCATCAGTAATTTCAGGAATATAATTTTGTCCGGGGAATATTTGGTTAATGCGGTAAATTAACTGGCTGTGATATATGTCGCCATCCAAAGAAATTATCGTGGGTAATTCTGGCGCATCTGCTGGCAAAGTACCATTTTTTAATTGAGTTGCGTAATTAACTACCTGGGTGACAACATCACCGCTACCCTGCGCCTCACAACTTACCCGAAAAGCTTTCCCATTATCTAATTTTGGTTGAGTAGCATTAAAATTCTTTGCAGCTTGGGTACAAAAATCCCCCAACGCACTACCCACCAAAAGCTTAACTTTCAAACCCGTAAAATTATCATCAGAGTTGGTATTACCATTACAAGCAGTTAGTAACAGTACACCAAACACTGCTGTTAAACGCTTAATTGACCAAGACTCTTTGAGAATCATGTATTTATTAGGGTTAGGGAAATAGGGAAGAAACTGCTTTGATTTTCACTCAG
Source organism: Trichormus sp. (assembly GCA_050633005.1). Lineage (GTDB taxonomy): Bacteria > Cyanobacteriota > Cyanobacteriia > Cyanobacteriales > Nostocaceae > Trichormus. Next base: position 9,227 of record JBODRP010000076.1, read on the forward strand.
ATGGTTCAAAAGTCAAATAGGAATCTCCCATAACTGATTCCAGATGACCAAGCACCTCTACAAACCACAAATCCTGGATATCCTTTTCCCGAAAATGTATCAAATTATTTCATTCTTAAGAAAAAACAAATACATTGTATTTGTGCAATAATCAGAATCCGTGAGTTATTCTTGCCCATCTCAACTCAGCTTTTAGACGCTAAAAATTTAAAATTTTGTTACAAAGCACTAAAAGCCGATGGGGAAACCGATGTTGTGTAATGACAACACGGTAAAATACATAAGCCTTATTTAACTACAGGGAATCTTATATGGCTCTCCGTCTTGGTGATACAGTACCCAACTTTACACAAGCGTCTACACATGGCGACATAGATTTTTACACATGGGCTGGTGATAGCTGGGTAGTGCTGTTTTCTCACCCTGCTGACTACACACCAGTTTGTACAACTGAATTAGGTACAGTTGCTAAACTCAAACCAGAATTTGACAAGCGTAACGTGAAAGCGATCGCTCTTAGCGTTGATGATGTAGAATCTCATAACGGCTGGGTAGGCGACATCGAAGAAACTCAAAGCACCACTCTCAACTACCCCATTTTGGCAGACGCAGATCGTAAAGTTTCTGACCTTTACGACATGATTCACCCCAACGCTAACGCAGCTGTAACAGTGCGTTCCGTATTTGTAATTGATCCCAATAAAAAACTGCGTCTTTCCTTCACCTACCCCCCCAGCACCGGACGCAACTTTGATGAACTGTTGCGCGTAATTGATTCCTTGCAACTCACCGATAACTACAGCGTAGCTACCCCAGCTGACTGGAAAGACGGCGAAGATTGCGTAATTGTACCTTCCCTCAAAGATCCAGAAGTATTGAAAGAAAAATTCCCCAAAGGCTACAAAGAAATTAAACCCTACTTGCGGATGACTCCTCAGCCTAATAAGTAATGAGTGCTGAGTTTTGAGTGCTGAGTGCTGAGTAAAACACATTACTCAGCATTGAGTAGAGAAATTTTTAAGTCAGTTTGTATATGAGACGCAAAGATAAAGCTTTGCGTTTTTTTGTATTTACGCAAAAATGGAAAATAAAGTCAGCTGTTGAAATATTATGCTGTCATCTTCCTTTGTGATACAACTGCCGCCATCAATGCAAATGACAGACGAACAATTCTTTGATTTCTGTCAAGTAAATCGAGAGTTACGCATTGAAATGAATCAATTCGGAGAAATTTCAATTATGCCGCCTACGGGTTCAGAAACAGGAAATAGAGAAGGTAATATATTTGGGCAATTATGGGTGTGGACAGAAAAAGATGGTACAGGTATCGCTTTTAGCTCCAGTACAGGATTTACGTTATCCACGGGTGCAAAACGCTCTCCTGATGCTTCCTGGATGAAATTAGAACGGTGGAATGCTTTATCATCAGAACAACGACAGGTATTCGCACCCATTTGCCCTGATTTTGTCATTGAATTGCGATCGCCTAGTGATAATCTCCAACCCCTGAAAGATAAAATGGCAGAATATATGCAAGAGCCAGGGGTACAATTAGGTTTTTTAATTGACCGCAAACACCGCCGAGTTTATATTTATCGTCCTCATCAACCAGAAGAATGCTTAGAAAATCCTGAGACAGTTAGTGTAGATCCAGTTTTACCAGGATTTTACTTGAATATGTCTAAAATTTGGTAGTTATCAGTAGAAAGACCTGAAAAAAACCATATTAAGTAATCTAAAAATATTAGAATTTAAGTTCGTAGTAAGGACTTTAGTCTTTTTTTGATAACTAAAGTTCTCACTACAAATCTTTAATTAATACTAATTAACCCTTCTAAACCACTCTACAATTCCATCTGCTAAAGTTTTGGCTAACTTTTTCTGTTCTTGGGGATTTGTCACCCACTCAAATTCATTGGGATTGCTCATAAAACCTAACTCTAATAATACTGACGGTGCGGCAGCTGGGCGTGTGAGGGCTAAGTTATTCCAAAATACACCGTAGGAAGGCCTGCCGAGTTTATCTACTAGATAATTGTGCATAAACACAGCTAAACTGTGTGCCTGGGGATGATACCAAAACATCCCCACACCCTGAGTATTTTCCGCATCACCAGCGTCGGGTAAGGCGTTGTAGTGAATCGAAAGGGCGATCGCAGGCTCTTCTCGATTGATAATTGCTTGACGCTCTGCTAGAGACACTTCCTCATCAGTTTCCCTTGTCATCACCACCGTTGCACCCCGCTTAATTAATTCCTCCCGCAACAGCTTAGAAACAACCAAATTTACATCTTTTTCCAAATATCCAGTCGGGCCAGCCGCACCAGATTCTTTACCACCATGACCTGGATCTAGTAGAATCTTGATACCAGATAAGGGCTTTTGTCTATTTTGCTTGATAACAGGTGTATGGCGTAAAGTTAAAATCAGGGTTGTATTGTCGTATCTCAGCTTATATCCCCACTGTTGACTTTTTTTGAGGTTAAAGGTGTATTGTACCTGTCCTGGGGCTACCTGCTGCCAATCCAGGCGAGAAATTAAGGGTTCATCATCCAGACGAATAATATCAGTTTGGGCAGTGGTGTTGTAGAGTGTCAAAGTGAAAGAGTTATTGCCTTGCTGTACACTCACAGGGACAGGAGTTTGTAGAGGGAAAAGCATCTCTGTTTTACCGGGAAGTCTCCGATATCCAACACTGCGAATGATTGAGCGTGGTGGAATAGCTCCAGGTAAAATACGGGTTTCCTTGCTATTAATCCAGCCACCGTAGTCTAAACGCAACCATTCACCCTCTATTCCTGTAACAGTTCCCCTTGTTCCCTGGGGTAATGGAGTCAGCCTAGAAAAATCTGTACTCGGCCCAGTCCGAGCCACCCCAGCCTCTACTGTGACTTCTGCAACTGCTAACTTGGCTGGTGCGAGCATGGTAATTTTGCCAGTTCCTGGTTGAGTTATCGTCTTACCATTCAGGGTGAGTTGAAATTCTGGTTTACCCAGATCAATATTTTGCCGTGAGTCTGGGACAACAGCACCAGAGATGATGTTATTACCATTAATTTGCGTGAAAGCATCACCATCAGGTAGTGAAAGGGTAGTACAACCCTCATACTTACCGGAGTTAGACTGGTTAGTGGGTTGATTGCGTCCTGTCAAAGCTGCCAAATTACTTGGCAGTTGTGCTTGTTGTGGTTGAGGTGAAAGTACTAAATTCTGGTTTGCCAACTTCACAGAGACACTGGCGTTAGGAGGTGCAACTGCGCTAAAACAAATTAGTTCTCCCGGTAGTCTGGCAATGTCGGCAGATGGAGTCAGAGAACCTTGAGCAAAAGTTAACCCCTGTGGAACTTCTGGCTGAGTGCTGATCCTGTTCACCTGAATCTGAAGTGTTTGATTTTGGTGAGTGATGGTAAATATATTCTCCCCCAACTTTAAGGGAAAACTGGGTGCAAAATGGCCTGATCGACTGCGGTTTATTGGCGTACCATTAATGAGAACTTGTCCATCGGGTGGTGCTGTACCAATAAAAAAAATTTTATCCGCGCTTGTCTGGTGATTTGTCGGAGGATAAACAACTTTCAGAGTAGGTGTAGATTGAGCCAATGCAACAGAGGAGGTGATAAAGCAGCTGACTATTAGTGAGATGAGGAATTTTTTCACAGCAGGATCATTGAAAATTTGATGATGTGACACCAATTCAGGAAAATTCTGCCACAAAATTCAAAGTTACTCGTAAATGCCAAATTTCTTAATTTTGAATTTTGTAGCTTGCTTCTCTAACGAGACGCTACCGCGTTCGCCAAAGGCGTTCTCGCAGAGTACCCGTAGGGTATTGTGAATTTTGAATTGGTGATGACGGGATGTTTGTTTGGAAGGTATTTTTAGCAGTTGATAGCAACTCAAACTACTATGACTAAGTTTATCTTTGTAACTGGAGGTGTGGTTTCCAGTATTGGCAAGGGCATTGTAGCAGCAAGTCTAGGCCGTTTACTCAAATCACGAAATTATTCAGTGTCGATTTTAAAACTCGATCCCTATATTAATGTTGATCCAGGAACTATGAGTCCTTTTCAACACGGGGAAGTGTTTGTCACCCAAGATGGTGCAGAAACCGATTTGGACTTGGGACATTACGAACGCTTTACCGACACTTTGATGTCACGGCTCAACAGCGTCACCACCGGTTCAATTTATCAAGCTGTAATTACTAGTGAGCGTCGTGGTGACTATAATGGCGGCACTGTGCAAGTAATTCCCCATATTACTAATGAAATCAAAAAACGGATTTTATTAGTTGCCCAAGCTACAAATCCATCTGTGGTAATTACAGAAATTGGTGGAACTGTAGGAGATATTGAATCACTGCCATTTTTGGAAGCTATTCGTCAGTTACGCAAAGAGGTAGGACGGCAAAATGTGCTGTATATGCACGTTACCCTAGTACCTTATATTGCTTCGGCCGGGGAAATGAAAACCAAGCCGACACAGCACTCAGTTAAGGAACTCAGATCAATTGGCATTCAACCAGATATTTTAGTCTGCCGGAGCGATCGCCCCATCCCAATGGGACTAAAACAAAAAATGTCGGAATTTTGTGATGTCCCTGTAGGATGCGTCATTACTTCCCAAGATGCCAACAGTATCTACGAAGTCCCCTTAACTCTAGAGCGGGAAGGACTAGCACAACAAGCCCTAGAATTGTTGCAAATGGAACAACGCCCGCCCAATCTAGTAGACTGGCAAACAATGGTAGAAAGGTTGTACAGTCCTAAACACAGCCTAGAAATCGCCATTGTCGGTAAGTATGTCCGGTTAAGTGATGCGTATTTATCCGTAGTGGAAGCACTGCACCATGCTGCATTTGCAACTCATGGGGATTTACGTCTACGCTGGGTAAACTCCGAAGATTTGGAAACCCAACCAGCTGAAAAATATTTGGCGGGTGTAGATGGCGTACTTGTACCTGGAGGTTTTGGTACACGGGGAGTAGATGGCAAAATTGCCGCCATTAAATATGCCCGCGATCGCCAAATCCCCTTCCTCGGTTTATGCTTAGGAATGCAATGCGCCGTCATCGAATGGGCGAGAAATGTCGCCGATTTAACAGGTGCTAACAGCGCAGAATTTGATCCCGCTACCCAGTATGCAGTTATTAACCTCCTAGCAGACCAACAGGATGTAGTAGATTTAGGTGGCACAATGCGCTTGGGAGTCTACCCTTGTCATATTCTCCCCAATAGTTTGGCATTCAAACTTTATCAAGCAGAAACCATTAACGAACGCCATCGCCATCGCTACGAGTTTAATAACGCATATCGGCAGTTATTATTAGATTCTGGCTATGTTATCAGTGGAACTTCCCCTGACGGCAAGTTAGTGGAGATTGTAGAATTACCGCAACACCCATTTTTCATTGCGTGTCAATTCCACCCAGAATTTCAATCTCGCCCTAGCAACCCCCATCCTTTATTTAAAGGCTTTATGCAGGCTGCGATCGCTCGCAATCATCCCACTGCTAGCTTCCAAACACCAGTAGAGGTATCTTAAACAACTCCCAATACCTTATAGTTAGCTAAAAGGGCATCTACCATCTAAAATTCCACATCTCTATGTGGACATTTTACACACACAACAACATTAACTTAGGAAGTCATAACATTTTGGATTTAAAATTGTGCAAAAAGTTACACTTGTGTATGAGAACTTTTTCCCATCTCACAATCATTTTGCCAATAAATGTTAGTAGACTTCATGACATACAGGGTAAGCATCATTACATAAACTTGGGACTTGAGGAGATGTTGTGGCGTACTGGGTAAAAATTATTTATGAGAGGAAACAATATGTGATCAATTTTGACCGGGTTAATGCTTTTTGTTATGAAAAAAACGGCAGAGTCACCTTTTGGTTGCCTGACAGTGCCATTCCCATTGTAATTAACCCCCAAAATAATCTAGAAGATTATCAAAAAATTTTAGATTATCTAGATAAAGTAACTGGATTAGAAGTAGAAAACGCCTATTGGGTAAAAATTATTTACGAAAGAAACGAATATGTAATTAACCTCAATTGTATTAGTTCCTTCTGTCACGAAGCCAATGGCAGGATCACATTTTGGTTGCCTGACGGTACTATCCCCATTGTAATTAACCCCACAAGCAACCCAGATTCTTACAAAAAAGTCTTGCAATACGTCCACAAAACCACAGGATATTCATTTTCTGAACAGTAAATGGGCATTGGGCATTGGGCATTGGTATTATCGTAATGGCTGGAAGACGTGTCCTGTTAGCTGCATTGCTGCTTCATCTATATAGTTCTTGTGGGATGGGCATCTTACCCGTCCCACAAGAACTATATTTTTGCACTACTTTAGCCTTGCCACGCCACTACGCATAAATATTGTAATTACAAATTAAGAATTTCAATGGTTTTCTTTTTTTCTCCACGGCCAATGTTTCTTGATGATATTCCATACTTTTTGCCAGAAAGAAGTTTTAGTTTTTGTTGGTGACTGGGTTTGAGTATTGTCGGGTAATTTACCGCCAGATGTGAGTTTTTCGAGAAATTGGTTGTTGTCGTAGTAGTGTTCTAAAGAGAGAATCTTCATGTCTTCTCTGAGGCGAACTACACTAGTACCAATAATTTCAATAGTTTCTCCTGTGGGTGCATAATCTTTATATGCACCTGTAAAAGTACCCCAGTGTCGCCATTTAAAAACTATATTTGGTGGTGTGGAATAAACTGCTATGACTTCCCATAAAAAACCATCAGGGAATGCTGAATGAAAGAGATTAGTTGAAGTTTCAAAATTTTCTTCAGTGGCTTTGTAATGTTTGTTATCACCAATTAGGAGTTTATAAGTACCCGAATTAATTAAATCTGTGACAGTGTAACCATAACTGCCATTGGTACTCATGCGAAATTGATCTTGTACAACAGTTAGCCACTGCGCCGGATTAGTCTTAAAATTGGCCTCAATATCAAAGGCGCGTACTAAATTTTGAACTAATCTTTCTAGGGAATTTTCGGGATGATTTTGGATACTTTCTGCGGCTAGTTTTTCATTAGAACGGGTATAGTCTGGCTTTTCACCATAACGCCATTCTACATCGTTGCTATATTCCAACACTGTATCTCTATCTTGTACCCAAAGATGAAGTTTACTGATGTCGATGAAATTCATAAATACCTACGCACAAAGGAACTAGGAAGTAACTGTAAATTAAGATGAATGGCAGAATTTTGCAGCGATATCGCCCTCTAATTTAGCAGCAGCTTATACATTTTTTTTTCGGTGATCTTCATCAATGACCATTTGCTAGCACTAAAGCTTGAGAATTACTCATGTAGCATCTTCTATCATTATGCCAACCATGAATCAATGATGTTCGTCAACCGCAAATTTTATATTTTTAATAATTTTTCAATAATAAATAGACTTACCAACTGTCATATGTTTGATGTAGATGTAAAGTGTGTGACGCTGCGAAAGTATTTAAACGTAGTCATAAGACTGATAGCGTCACGCACCAACAATCGCGCTAAGTTAGTTGATGTGCGTCTAGCCAAGCAAATAAATCAGCGTTCGGCTCTGCCGTTTCCCCTTGGGAAATCGCACTAAAATCTAATAAAGCTTCCCCTAGTGCTTCGAGTTGTTCTAGCGTCAGAGTTTGAATACGTGCTTGAACTTCTGGGGGTAATTTTCCTAACCTTTTTTGCAGTAATCGTAAGATAAGTGTTTGCTCGCCTTCTTGTCTACCTTCCTGTCTACCTTCTTGTTTACCGCGCTCGTAGCCAATGCGCTCACCTGTTGTAATGTAACTCATGCTACGCTCCTGCTCAAATTGTTTAAACTCTTGCCAAAATTCTGCTTCCAAGTCTTTTGGTAAAATCATAACCCAATCGATAAAACGGTAGAGATTACGAATATCTTTTTCTTGTAACCCTTGTTCATATAATCGCCGAATTAAGCTAAATTTCCAAGTTTTGCGTTCCCCTAGCTGTTTAGTGGTTTGCTGTGTCTTGAGATGCGCCATTACCACTGTTGCAAAGGGGTTATTACTGGCTGCTAATTCTGCCCAGCGATTTTGGTAATCAAGTAGTTTGACTGTGCCAAATTTAAAGTCCAAACTACAGTCAGGATAATTATAACTGTATTGATTGGGTCGCCAATTTGAGTCGGTGTCACACAAAATTGCTAGACTGATGGCGGGTTGACCAAATTTGTCAAAGATTCGCAGGTTGTAACAAAACATTCTTTCGGCAAAGTTATCTTCTGGTTTGGCTTGAATTTCGACGTGAATTAATAGCCAAATTTCTTCTCCTTGTAGTAGCCAAACTTTAACCAATTTATCGGCGTATCTTCTTCCTAGTTCTGCTTCTCGTGCTATTTGTTGAAATTCTTTGTCGAGAAATTGGTGTGGGCGTTCCCAATTAATTAGGGCGGCTGTTTGGGGAAAGAAAAAGTGCATTGCTTGAGGAAAGTATGCTTCTAAAATTTCTTTCCACGGTGAATCATTATCGGCTCTTTGAAGTTCTTTTGTCATTAGTTGATTTTAGCTGGGAAGGAGAGCGCGCCGAAGGCGGGCGGAGCATCGTCGCAGTCAACTAGTACGATAAGGCAAAAGGCAAAAGAAAGAATCCTGATGAGTATCATAAGACTGATAGCGTCACGCACCAACCATAGATTGTGACAATTGCGTAAATCTTAATAAATTTGTATGAAAGGTAATAGAGAAGAGGGTTTGAGGAACAGTTTTACTCATTACTCATTACTCATTACTCATTACTCCCGCGCCTTCGCCTCTGGGTCAAATCGCAAACTCTTATCCCACTGCTGCGCCTGACGGAACTTAGCAACTGCGCCGGAAATATCACCATCTCGCGCCAACTTCTCACCTTGGATGACTAGCACCGTTGCGGCTGGAACTAACCGCGCTTGTGTTTGGCATGATGATAACTCCTCTAACACCTCTGGATGGAAGATGAGGTAATTGTTGAGCAAGTCGCAGCCACTGCGTAATAAATTATCGAAATCTAAATCCCAAATTTTGATGGTGTTGTCCGAACTGGCGGAAGCTAAGTATTTGCCATCGGGACTGTAGGCTACACTAATGACCGCACTGCTATGACCCTGGAGAGTTTGCACCGCTTTACCTGTGCTGATATCCCAAATTTTGATGGTGTTGTCCGAACTGGCGGAAGCTAAGTATTTGCCATCGGGACTGTAGGCTACACTATTGACCGCACTGCTATGACCCTGGAGAGTTTGCACCGCTTTACCTGTGCTGATATCCCAAATTTTGATGGTGTTGTCCGAACTGGCGGAAGCTAAGTATTTGCCATCGGGACTGTAGGCTACACTATTGACCGCACTGCTATGACCCTGGAGAGTTTGCACCGCTTTACCTGTGCTGATATCCCAAAT
>JBODRP010000077.1:0-18617 GCA_050633005.1 Trichormus sp.
CTAGCTGATTTAATCTTCTTTGTAACTTGCTAACTTCGGCATTACTCATCCCCACCCGCAAAATCGGCCAGCCTTCTGAAGTATACTGCACACCAGGAATGCGGTTAGCTGGTGGAGTAGGGCTAAGACTAGTTGTTGAGGATGGTCTAGTTGTGGTTGTATTTTGCCTAGAAGTATTATTAGGTCTAGGCGCAGGTTTAGTATTGACAACCTGATTATTTACACGTTGAGTATTTGTCCGGTTGGGAACAGGTTTAGTATTGACAACTTGACTGTTAGTAGGTCGGGGAGGAGTTGGTCTTGGTTGAGGTGTGGTAGTAGTGCTAGCAGCTTGAGTCGGAACAGGAAAAGCGGTTGTAGAGTTGGGTGTTGATGATACAAAAGGTTGATTTGGGAAAAGTCTTTGCCAGGTAGGTGCATCAACAATACCATCTGGAGTCAAACCGACTGTTTGTTTAAACTGAGAAACAGCGTTGGCGGTAGCTTCATTATAATTACCATCAACTGTGCCAGAATAAAAGCCCAAAAGCTTCAGAGCCGCCTGAAGTTCAGATACACGTTCACCTTGACTACCAACTTGGAGGGTAGGACGATTAATCCCGACTGGTTGGGCTATTGCTTGGGGTGCGGTAACGGCTACTATGGCCAACCAGCCAAGAAAAATAGACGGACAGGAAAACAGGAGTAGCCAATAAAACTGACTTTTGCTGAAGCAGCGAAATGTCTTTAGTGACTCTAGGTAGTTTACAATACTTGCTGTCAGGCTGCCTTTCATCGAAATCACTCCCAGAACTTCTGTTGCTAATATTACAATTTTTAGGAGTGCTGAAGTTAACAGTCAACATTTAACAGTTATCAGCACTCAAAATTGCACGGTTAATTGCTTCTTCTTGACCTACCAAAGACAAATAAGGTTTCTGGAGGTAGCGACGTGCAGCAATTAAGGCATCTTCGGCACTGACAGCAGTAGTCATTTCTTGAAATTGCCTATCAAAGTCAATTCCTAAACCCAAAATTTCATACCAGCCGTATATCTGAGCAATTTGTCCGTTAGTTTGTTTACCCAAAGCATACTGCCCTAATATTTTGTTTTTCGCTGCTTGTAGACTGGTTTGAGTTAATTCTGTGCTACACAGTAACTCTACTTCTGTACGTAATCCTTCTAGGGCTATGGTGGTATTTTCTGGGGCTGTACCCATATACACTAAAAATGAAGCTGGATATAGCTTGGTTGGATAAAATGCCGAGACTTCGTAAGCTAAACCCCTTTTTTCTCGTAATTCCACAAATAGACGGCTAGATAGACCATTACCTAAATAAGTCGAGAGCAATTTTAAAGCGGCATAATCAGCAGAATTGACTGCTGCACCCAAATAACCGAGCATAACAATAGATTGCTGGGTATGTATGGGCTTGATCTGAGTTTGTGGCTCTACTGAGATTTCTGGTAAATTAATTTGTGGTAGCGGTTGCTCTGGAATTTGCCAATCCCCAAATACTTCTTCTACTAAGGCTACCGCCTCATTGAATGTGACTCGACCAGCAATACTAATTACTATATTGTCTGGACGAAAATAGGTTTGGTGATAATGGATTAAGTCCTCTTGGGTGATATTGTTGACGGTGTTTTCATCCCCCATGACTGAGAGTGCATAGGGATGATGTTGGTAAATTGCCCGTCGTATTTGCTCTATTGCTAGGGTAAAGGGCTGCTCCTTTTGGGAACGGATGTTACTGATAGTTAAACGCCGTTCTAGTTCTACTTGGGTAGTGGGGAAAGTAGGCGATCGCACAATCCGCCCCGTTAGTGATAATATCTGAGGAAAATCCCCCGTCACTGTCTTTAAGGACATTAAAAAATAATCAGTCGATGTATCTGCACTCAAGCTAGCTCCGATAGACTCGACTGCTTCGGCAATTTCCATACTAGACAGTCCATCACATCCTTTAGTGATGACTGCTGCTAATAAATGCGCTAACCCCGCTTTTTCGCGTTGTTCACAACAACTACCAGCACGAATAAAAATTCGCCCCGCAATAATATCGGCAGCAGGATTTTCTGCTACTAATACGACAATGCCATTATTTAATACAGTGCGTTGAATTAGGGAGTTGTTTGGCACAGAAGGATTCACAGTTTGAGTCATTATTTATGGGGAATTGGGAATTGGGCATAAAAAATTCAAAATTCAAAATTCAAAATTCAAAATATAAGAATTTTTGAGTTCTCAATTTTGAATTGATTTTTACCTAGTCAACTATCAAGAAGGTTTAATAACGGTTACTGCATAATTTTGGGGTGAGAGATACTGTTTAGCTAATTGTTGCAGTTCTTGAGGAGAAAATGATTGGATTTGCTGAGGATAAATTACAGATAATTCTGCTTGTGCAATGGTATTGTAGTAGCCATACATCCCACTGAGTTGATTTGGTGTTTCGGTAGAAAAAGCGTATTCATTACATAACAATCTACGGGTGCGGGCTAATTGTTGTTCATTAATACCTTGACTGAAGATATTATCTAAATGACTGAGAATTAAGTTTTCTACTGTTTCTAAATGTTCTGGTTCTAACCAGGCAGTGATTGTAAATAAGCTGGCTTCTCGTTGTAGAGAAAAGTTACTATAAATTCCTTGTACTAATTGCTGTTCTTCTCGCAAATCACGTACTAAGCGGGAAGTACGCCCTTCTGCTAATAATACTGACAATAAATCTAAACCATAAGCTGCGCGCAGTTGTTCTACTCCTGGTACTAGCCACCCCATTAACAGGCGCGCTTGTTCTAGGTGTGGTAAAGTTAATTCTTGACGGCGAACGCCACTAATGACTGGCTTAATTAATGGTTTGATGGGTGGACATTGTTCTCGTTCACCAAAATTACCAAATGATTTGTTTACTAAATCCCATGCTAGCTGCTGGCTAATACCTCCCGCCATTACTATTGTCATATTTTCGGGTTGATAGTGAGCGCGGTGAAAACAGCGCATTTTTTCTGGTGAGTGCTGCATCAGTTCTTGCTCATTCCCCAAAATTGAGCGTCCGTAAGGATGATCTTGGTAGACATTTTGAAGTAGAGATTGAAAGCCCATACTATCTGGGTCATCATAAGAAGCACGAATTTCTTCTAAGACTACATCCCGTTCACGGTTAAATTCATCATCTGGAATTGTAGCGTTGAGTAGGAGTTCTCCCAAGTGGGGCAGAGTATCTTCTATATAATTAGCAGCCGTAGTCAGGGAATAATTAGCATAATCGTAGCTTGTAGCCGCATGACTCACACCGCCTGTATTTTCAATATTATGGTCAAACATTCCCGGCTGTAGGGTGGCTGTACCTTTAAAAATCATGTGTTCTAAAAAATGTGCCATACCAAACCACGGTTCTGGCTCTTGTATACTTCCAGCCCTTACCCACACATCAGCGACAACTACGGGAGTTGTGGGAATTTCTTGATGAATCAACGTTAAACCATTATCTAGCCGGAAAACCGACGCTGGAAATACAGGATTTTTTGGTTGCGGTTGTAACAATTTTTCTATTTTTAATGAAAATTTAAGTTATTTTTTAGCTATCTTAACTCTGTTTTGCACTCAATTAAGAATCATCTGATACAACTGAATCTTTTTTTTGTTTCGCGCATTCGCCCTTGGCGTTGCGCTTGCGGTAGACGCATTCGGCGAAGCCGTTCTCGAAGAGTAGACGCAAAGAAGGATGCTATAAAGATTTCTCCTTCTTTGAAACCCCACTCAGCCAAACCCTACCCTCTACACGCTGTTCATAAATATTAAAGCTCCCAAGTTTTGTGCAAAATTGGGAGCTTAAAATTTTGAGTTCACCGCAACGCCGTTTTACCTAAGTTTATGACCTGGTTAAACCAGGGGGGAACTGATTTTACTCGTTTAAAGTTTCCGGGTACACGCCCGGTCTACTGCCACGAGAAGCATTTAGCTCCCTTTTTCTTAAAGACATAGATCAAAAAACTTGATGGCAGTCACCAACGTCGCAGTGCAACTCAATTATTATAGCGTTTGAAAAGTGATTGTGGCTAAATTGGGCATGGGGAATTGGGAATTGGGCATGGGGCATTGGGAATTGGGTATTGGGTATTGGGAATTGGGAAAAATGTCTACCTTGTCTCCCCCTGCCCCCTGCCCCCTGCCTCCTGCCCCCTGCCCTAATTATCTGGAGTACCAAATCGATTCTACGGTGTGGGCTATTTCAGAGGCGATCGCTTGGTGATGATTTTCTAATAAAATGGTGACGTGTCCTAGTTTGCGCCCTGGGCGAGATTCGGTTTTACCGTACCAGTGGAGGTGTGCTTGGGGTATGGCTGCTAATTTTTGACGTTTACTTTGGTAGTCGCTGACAGAGGTTTCATAACCTAAGAGGTTAACCATGACTGCGGCTGGACATTGTAAAGTTGTATTACCTAATGGCATACCACAAACTGCTCTTAGGTGCTGCTCGAATTGGGAAGTTTCACAAGCGTCTAGGGAAAAATGCCCGGAATTGTGGGTACGGGGGGCTATTTCGTTGACTAATATTTTGCCGTCAGCAGTGAGAAATAATTCAATTCCAAAAACTCCCACAAATTGCAGGCTGTTTAATAGTTTATGGGCGATCGCAGCTGCTGTGGTGGCTTGTTCTGTTGTAATATCTGCTGGGGCGATAACGCGCCGACATACTTGTTGTTCTTGCTGTGTTTCTACCACTGGATAGATGACAACTTCCCCATCTACACCACGGGCGGCAATTACTGCTAGTTCCCGTTGAAAGGGGACAAATTCTTCTAGTAAAAATAAAGTCGGGTTGTTGCTGCTTAACTCTAGTTTCTCTTGTAAGGTCGCTAAATCAGGAATGATGAAAGTTCCTTGTCCGTCATAACCATGACGACGCGATTTTAAAACGACGGGAAAACCTACCTCAGCAATTTTGGCTGCTAAATCTTTCTGTTGTCCAATTGCGAAAAATTGGGGAACAGGTAGCCCTAAATCACGTAAATAGCAGCGTTGATGATATTTATCTAATAGTGGTGCTAAGGCTTCTAACCGGGGACGAAAGCAGACATCTTGCTTTGCTAGTAAAGATAAAGCCTCTAAATCGACAAATTCATTTTCAAAGGTGATGACATCGCTTTTGGCTGCTAAAAGTTTTGTAGCATCAGCATCATCAACTGCTGCCAATATGGTATCTTGGGCGATCGCTACAGCTGGATCTTGACTGCTAGGAGTCTGCACTATTAACTCTACCCCTAGTTTATCTGCTGCACCTCCCATCATCCAAGCTAGCTGTCCACCACCAATTACACCTACACGCTTCATGAGCATCCTAAAGAATCACGAGTTTCTATGCCTGTTTGCGAATTTACTCCGCTAGCTTTTCTACAAAGTTCTTTGATTTGTGCCTTGTCTAAAATTGCATCTGTAAAGTCTGCGCCTGCTATGTTCACATTATTAAAGATGGCACGGAGTAAAAGAGCTTCTTTAAAAACGGCATCGCTTAAATCAGCCCCTGTTAAGTTTACCTGATCCACCATTGCATTAGTTAAATCTGCTCCGTGGAGATTGGCATTTGTCATCACCGAAGCACTTAATACTGCTCCTCGCAAGTCAGCACCTACAAAGTTTGTCATTTCTAAATTGGCGTTAGAAAATTCTGCCGCTTGTAAACTATCACCAGAAAAGTCATGTCTGGATAACTCTGCATTGCTAAATGATAAAGGATGTGTCCAATCTACTGCCAAGGCGGGTAACGGCCAGCAAAATATGAGGATTCCCAATAATAATGCCCAACCTTGTTGCCAAAACATCTTTAGGTAGTTAGTTTGGTACTTCATTTTCTATCTTCCCCATCTTTTGGTGTTTTGGATTACTCCTAGCTTAACATTTTGTTATAAATGATCGGCGTGCAATCTTCAGCAATTTATAACTATATGGTGAACTAGATCCGACTCTAGATAGTGGAAACATGATGGAATAATCAGATATATTTCAATTACTTAAAAAAAATCAGTAATTGCTCACTTAATAATTTACAATTCTTGATTGCAGAGTGCGAGTTTTAGGATATAAATAGTTTTAATTGAGATTGAGCGATCGCTATGAAATTTACATTTCTTCAAGTTAATCAAACCAAGTAAAGTTTATTGTCGTTTGTGTTGAGGAGAGAAGATTGCCTGTTAGTCTTTTAATCATGAAGAGTATTAAGCGCGAATCGAGCATAATTTTTGATGATGTTTGGCTAGGCTAAAAATGCTCTATATGGGGAGTATTATCGATAGTTTTATAGTCACTGCTCAACTGCTAAACAATCTTGATTTAGATTGATTGTTTCTCACTAAAAAAAATTCCACAAGCCGAATAAGTAACTGCAATTATGACACACTACTCTATTGAATGGATCGAAGCATGGTGCGAAGAAAATGGCTGGACAGAACTATTTGTAGAGCGACGTAATAATTACTGGGCGTTTCCTCCGGGATGTGTCATGCCTGAACCAATTCCGACTCATGTCCTTCGAGCAATTAAATCAGAGAAGGGATTGACATTGGAAGAAAAAGTATGGTCAATGTCAGCTGTAATTAGTACGCTCTTGGCGGTTGTCTCTACTTTTATTTTCAGATGTCCTATGCCATTAGTTTTTGCTTTTGCTGTCAATGCAGTTACAGTGGCTCAACTTGAACCAGAGGATGCGTAGATTATTAAATTTAGTTAATACTCCTCTATACTGCTCTTGGTACTAGCTTCAGCCAGAGCAGTTTTTAATATTTTTCAAGCTCACGCATTCAGGGACTTCCAGATAAAAAAATATCCTCTCAACTTGCACATTTTTAAACCCTGATATAGTAAGGCTTTGAGGCATCTCAGAAAAATGTGCTTGTTTCATATTTTGCGGGAGCGTTAACCGCGCCCGTGGGAGGCTCACATCTTGCACCTCGGTTAAAAACCGGGTTTCTTGCAAATCCCTCAGCTTAAAACCTTAATCTTTCGTTCAGAAACCCGGTTTTTTAGGGCTTTTTACTTGTTGAGAATGGTGCAAGATATAAGTATCCAAACTGTAGAGTGCGTCAGTATGAATAATTTCTGACGCACTCTACCCAACCATTAATTTTGGATAATTTATCAAAGAAAGGCAGAGGGCAGAGGGCAGAAGGCAGAAGGGATTTATCCCTTCGCTGATTGCCCGAAGCATCTGCGCGACCAGAGGGAGCAAGGGTTTAAGACCCCCACCAAATTTTCAATTTGGTGGCTCTCGTTCAGGTGGGGTTTGAATCCCCATCTGAACGAAACCTTCTGCCCTCTGCCTCCTGCCTTCTGCCTTCTTCAATTTTTGGTGTTCCCTCACCCCTAGGCGTTCCGCTTGGGGTAGGCGCAAAGAGGAGGGAAGGAGATATTCTATCTGACAGCAATTACTTTAGTGATTTCTGGACAATATTCTTTGATTACTTGTTCTACCCCTTGGGATAAAGTTAATGTCGAGGCTGGGCAATTACTACAAGTTCCTATTAACCGGACTTCAACTGTGTCTGGTGGTTTGATAGCTACTAATTCGACATCCCCATTGTGACTTTGCAACCCTGGACGAACTCCTTCAATGGCTGCTTGAACACGTTGTGAAAGTGGCGGTTTGGGTGGTTTAACTAACTCATGATAAAGCAAAACACCATAAACAACTTCATCCTTCACCGCATTTTGTAGTGCTGGTAAAGACTCCTGCTTCACACTTTTAATTAACCGCGTCAAAGCCTCCTTATGTAAATCCTCAATTGCCCTTTTCAACCCCACAGCAACACTACGCTGACTTTCATCCCAATGAGAAATAATCGCCTCAAACCGATTAATCTCCGTCACCAACTCTTCCAAATCACTCATAAATTACCCTCTCCATCTCTCTGCGCCTCTGCGTGACGGACACTTTGCTCAAGTCGGCAAAGCCGCCCACGCAAGTGTCCTCCTCTGCGTGATATTTCCACCCCATAATCAACAACACCAAAAAATCAACCCTCACTTCATCTTCAAATCCTTAAAAAGCCAAGGCATAACCGCACCAGCAACCACACTAGAAATCCCAACAACATATGCTAAAGGCAACTGCAATAAAGCCAACAAAACAAAAGTGAAAAAACCAATACTAGAACCAATTACAGCTTGTCGAACCACATAAACAGGCTCACGCAATAACCTGCCTTCAAAAAATAACTTGGCAGAATACCACCCTATTTTAAACATAATTACCCCGAATTAATTTATTAAAAAACTCAACCAAACCAAGCCTAAAATTATCGCCGGAATTGCACCCACCGGGCCAGCGAAGCTACCAATAATAGCTGAAAACTCATAACCAAAATCTTTACCGGCTAAGACGATACAACCAATAGCACCACTTAGCATTGATAAAGCGATCGCAATTAACACCCAAACCAATCCAGTGATGAAATTAATATCACCTGCTGCCAAACTTATCATTAAATCTGACATAATTTTCCCCTCTTAATAAAGATGCACTAACGATTCATACTCACCCGAATTTCTGCGTTGACATCTTGCAACGCCTGAGAAACTGCGGCCGCCTGTTCTGTTTGTTGATATTGGCTAAATAATTCCCAAGCTTCTTGATAGTAATTTCTGGCTTGTAAAAGATTTTCGGGATTACCTAACTCTGGTTTTTCTGGGTCGTCTGGTAAATTAAATAAGGCGTTAGCTTTATTCGCAATTGTGTTAGCATACTCTAAAGGAGTATCTTGAGCATTACGCACTTTTAGAGCTTCATTATAAGCTGCGATCGCTCGCAAATTATTCTCCACAGGATGGGAACTTGGTAAATATTGCAAAGCATTACCCAAGTTGTTTTGCAACATCGCATATTCTCTGGGATGATCAATTAAGTTAATCTGCTTCAAAGCTGCTTCAAAAGTCTGCACAGCCAAGCCTTCACAGAGATTTTGCTGTTCACCATTCCCAGACATAGAAAGATAAGCGATCGCAATATTATTTGATAAAATCGCGTATTCTTGTGGATAATCCTGGCTAGTAAATACCCGCATCGCTTCCTGATAAATAGCGATACTGTCAGTGATTCTTGCTAAATTGAAAGGTACTAAAGACTGTAACACTAACCCCAAATTCATCTGGGCTTCTGCGACTTCTACTGGTGCAGCTAATTGCTGTAATATTGGCAAAGCCTCCTCATAACCAGTCTTCGCCCTTAATAATAACTCTGCCCCCACATCAGGAATCGACTTTAATGCCCCAGCCATCCCAGCTTGCGATCGCGCTTTCCACAGAGGATAATCAACATCACAAAGTTTAATTGCTTGTTGATATAACTCCACCGCATTCCATAAATCTTGGGGAGTCTTCGGTTTTTTCTGTAAACCTTGTGCCAATTCAATCAGCATTTGGATTTTTTCTGCCATCGTTGCTGATTCTGATGTAATGGCTGCAAGTGCGGCTTTAACTGTGGAATCTGTAATGCTGGGAGTCATCTAAGGTTACTTATGAAATGTGAGGTACTAAACAAGGGTTGATACACTTAGATGTAGGCAGCTTAATATCAGCAAAGATTTTAATTTTTATCTTGCTGTATTTAGTAATATTAAGCTGCTGTTTGTCGGGCGAGATCAACTGTAACTAAAAGCAGTTTAACTCGATGCTTTTTAAGAGATTGAGGCAATTTTAACCAAAATAACCTTGATTAAATTACTTATTTGTATTTCTTAATATATCTATGAATAGCTATCAATATTTATACTAACTTTCCGCACCTTGTTAAATGTATTAATTATTGCAAAAGACTGCTACATTCTGTCATATTTACAAGATTTTTACCCCATTATTAAGTAGTTTTTTGTACCAATGAACTATTGTTCAAATATTTATTTCTGTAAATAAAGTAATTAATTTTTATAAAAAATGCCCTATATTTACGCAAATATAAACGATACTCAAGAATCAAGAAACTCAAACTCTTTTGTTGACTCAGATAGCAAGAAGAATTTTGGCTAATTTTTAAGTGTGTCATTGTTCGCCCATAGTCAAGCAAAAATCATCTTTTTGACATCAAAATAACGATACCAAAAGTCTCACTGATTCTGAGCCATACATAAATAACAACACTATCAGCGCAACAAGCCAATGACTAACGTATTATGGCTACAAGGTGGAGCTTGTTCTGGTAACACCATGTCATTTCTGAATGCCGAAGATCCCACAGTCTGTGACCTAATTTCCGACTTTGGGATTAACGTATTGTGGCATCCTTCCTTGGGAATTGAACTCGGTGATAATTTACAAACCCTCCTCCGGGATTGTATTTCTGGCAAAATCACCTTAGATATTTTGGTATTTGAAGGGACTGTAGTTAATGCCCCCAATGGTACAGGGGAATGGAATCGGTTTGCAGACAGGCCGATGAAAGATTGGTTAAGTGATCTTTCCAAAGTCGCTGCCTTTGTCGTCGCCGTAGGAGACTGCGCCACCTGGGGAGGAATCCCCGCCATGTCCCCCAACCCCAGCCAATCCCAAGGCTTACAATTTCTCAAACGCAAAGAAGGCGGCTTTTTAGGTAAAGACTTCAAATCTAAAGGTGGCTTACCAGTCATTAATATACCCGGATGTCCTGCCCATCCTGACTGGATAACACAGATTTTAGTGGCGATCGCCACCGGACGCATAGCCGACATCACCTTAGACGACCTCAACCGTCCCCAAACCTTCTTCAAGAGTTTCACTCAAACCGGCTGTACCCGCAACGTTGGTCAAATCGTCGAAACTATACAAAGTATACCTCGATACTTTTATGGTTTATATGCGATCGACCTCACCAATAAAAAGTATCAAAATAGCTCCTTTTATGAAGAAGCAGTCCGACGCTTTGCCGCCTTTACAGGCAAATCCTACGAAATTGGTGTAACTATCTCTGGTAAACCCGTCCAAATTTACGCCCTCTTCGGTGGACAATGGCCACACTCTAGCTACATGGTTCCTGGTGGTGTAATGTGCGCCCCCACCCTTACAGATGTAACTCGCGCTTGGTCAATTCTAGAATACTTCCGCACAAATTGGGTTGAACCAGTGTGGTTGGGTTGTTCAATGGAACGCTATCAACAAATCCAAACTTACGATGACTTCATGGCTTGGTTAGAAGAAAGCCCCAATCATGCTAATTCTGACTTAGGTTTTTACTGGCGCATGGGTTTAGATGTCGGTCTAGATAAATATGGTGCAGGTGTAGGTAAATACGTCACTTGGGGATATCTACCCCATGAAGACAAATACCAAAAGCCGACTATAGAAGGACGCAATGCCGCCTTAATTATGAAAAGCGGTGTGTATGACAGCTTTACTGATACTCACAGCTTAATGGAACATACCTTTGCCCGTGAAAATACTAATCACTCTTGGTATGACGAAGGGACACTCAGTGTTCACCCCTTTGACCGTACAACCAAACCTACTCAAAACAATAGCAAAGATTTTAACAACGCCTATTCCTGGGCAACTGCCGTCAGTCACATCAACTATGGACGCTTAGAAGCTGGCCCCTTTGCCAGACAAATGGTTGCAGGTGGAAAACACGGTGAATCTTGGCAACACTACGATGGCTTTATCTTGAATATGTTTAAAGGTATGGGTGGTGCAAGTCTGCATTTACGGCAACTAGCCAGAATGCACGAACTGATAAAACTATATCGTCAAGCTGAACGCTGTTTGCGTGAGTTTCAGTTAAACGACCCCTGGTATATCAAACCCAAAGAAAAAGACGGGCGCGGTTGGGGTGCAACAGAAGCCGCCAGGGGTGCGCTATGTCATTGGATTGAGTTAGAAGGCGGTAAGATTAAGAACTATCAAGTCGTAGCCCCTACTACTTGGAACGTCGGACCCCGCGATGGTGAAGGTATTCGTGGCCCTATTGAAGAAGCCTTAATTGGTGCGCCTATCCATGACCCAACCGACCCCGTAGAAGTTGGACACGTCGCCCGTTCCTTTGACTCCTGTTTAGTCTGTACAGTCCACGCCCATGATGCCAAAACTGGTCAAGAATTAGCCCGTTTTCGGACTGCTTAGTTATCAAATCAAAAATACAATTCTTGCATAAATACTTTGGCCTTGCTGAGAGATGATTTATAAAGTAAAGCTGAAATTGTAGGGTGCGTTAAAGCAACGCGTAACGCACCGTGTGATTATGGTGCGTTACGGCAATTTATACTGTCGCTCATACTCAAATCCTCACATTGCCGTAACACACCCTACTTAATATTTACTTTATAAATAGGCTCTAAGAGTATAGGGTTGTAAGGGTTTTAAATATTGAAACCCGTATACCCTTATAACCCTACACCATTTACTTCATCTTGAAATCCTTCAGCAGAAAAGGCATAACAACACCCGTTGTTAAGCTAGCAAAAGTAACAGGTAAGCAGAAAGGAATTGCTAACTGAGCTAATACTATAAGCACCAGCAAACCCAGACCAACAGCAATGGTAGTTTGTCGAATAAAATACAAGGGATCGCGTAGTAATTTGCCTTGAACAAATAACTTGGCAGAAAACCAACCTAATTCCAACATTTTGCCTCCTAAGAAATACAGATACTCATTGATTACAGATGCTAAAAATTACCAATGAGATTTAATAAAGTAAACCCGAAAATTATCGCAGGAATTGCCCCTGCCGGAGCAAATAAAGCTCCTAATGTTGCCGAGAATGTATAACCTATCTCTTTTCCAGCTAATATAATGCCACCAATCGCACCACCAATCATAGAAATGATAGTGGCAACCAATAACCACAATATTCCTGTCACTAAAGTTACATCACCTGTCACCATATTTGTGAGTAATTCTCTCACAGTTGGTTCATTGAAAAAATCACTCATTTTCTTTGATTCTCCGTCTTAGGCATCGGGTAATTAAATTTTGGATTGGCAATTTGAGATTGGTGATTTGTATTTAATCTAAAATCCCAAATGCCTAGCCTCTAGTCTCTTCAGAAAGTATATTGACTTACACAGATGGCCAATTAATGAAGCGAAATTCCCCGTTGATTCAAGACCATAAAATGAGTAAAAATCCTCATCATACCCATTTTCTGAAAATTTCAGTAATTATTTTTAATATAAATCATTCTAAATATAAAATTCTAGAGGATAATTGCCTTTTCAATGCCTGCTATTAATACTTACTAAAGTATTAATACTGCCAAAAATTATTATTCATATTATTCCAGAAAAATCTGTCTTACACACTACGCTTTGTTTTACCAAGGCTCTAGATTTAATTTTTAGTTAAATATTAATTTTTCTTTAACAAAAGCAAAATCTTTCAAAAAATACCTTATTTTAATTATTAAAACTCCAAATTTATCACCAGGTGAAACTCTACAAGCAAGCGTATACACCTGCGTCATAAATAGTAAACAATAGACAAATAAATAGCCAATGACTAACGTACTCTGGCTGCAAGGTGGTGCTTGTTCAGGCAACACCATGTCTTTTCTTAATGCCGAAGAACCCACAGTCTGTGATTTAATTGCGGATTTTGGCATTAAGGTACTTTGGCATCCTTCCTTGGGATTAGAACTAGGCTACAACTTACAAACGTTACTATGGGACTGCATTCTCGGTAAAATACCCCTCGATATCTTGGTATTTGAAGGTAGTGTAGTTAATGCCCCCAATGGTACAGGGGAATGGAATCGGTTTGCCGATCGCCCCATGAAAGATTGGCTGGCTGACTTATCAAAAGTTGCTAGCTTTGTTGTGGCGGTAGGCGACTGTGCCACTTGGGGAGGAATCCCAGCTATGTCACCCAACCCCAGCGAATCAGAAGGATTGCAATTTCTCAAGCGTCAAGAAGGCGGCTTTTTAGGCAAGGATTTCGTCGCTAAATCGGGATTACCAGTGATTAATATTCCTGGATGTCCATCACACCCCGATTGGATTACGCAGATATTAGTGGCGATCGCTACTGGAAGAATTGGAGATATCGCCCTTGATGAACTGCACCGTCCCCAAACCTTCTTCAACACCTTTACACAAACTGGTTGTACGCGTAACGTTCACTTTGCCTACAAAGCCACAACGGCGGAATTTGGTCAACGCAAAGGCTGCTTATTCTACGACTTGGGTTGTCGTGGCCCCATGACTCATTCCTCTTGCAACCGCATCCTTTGGAATCGCGTTTCCTCCAAGACTCGCGCCGGAATGCCCTGTTTAGGTTGTACAGAACCGGAATTTCCTTTTTATGATCTCCAACCCGGTACAGTCTTTAAGACTCAAACCATCATGGGAGTTCCCAAAGAATTACCCCCAGGAGTCAAAACGAAAGACTACGCCTTACTCACAATGGTTGCTAAAACTGCAACCCCAGATTGGGCAGAAGAAGACTTTTTTACAGTTTAGTTCGTAGTAAGCACTTAAGTGCTTACTACAAAACAATTACCGAGAGGAGAGGAGAATGGGAATACAGACATTAGATATATCGCCCGTCGGTAGAGTCGAGGGCGATTTAGATGTTCGGGTGGAAATTGCCGATGGACAGGTGGTTAACGCCTGGACACACGCCGAACTATTTCGCGGATTTGAAATTATTCTCCGGGGTAAAGACCCCCAAGCCGGGTTAATTGTCACACCTCGTATCTGCGGTATCTGCGGTGCTTCACATTTAACCTCTGCCGCCTGGGCATTAGATACAGCTTGGGGTACAGAAGTTCCTCGCAATGCCATCTTAGCTAGAAACCTCGGTCAACTTGTCGAAACAATCCAAAGTATCCCCCGCTACTTTTATGGATTGTTTGCTATTGACTTAACTAATAAAAAATACCGTAGCAGCCGCTACTATGATGAAGCCGTCCGCCGCTTTGCTGCTTTCACAGGTAAATCTTATGAACTGGGTGTGACGATTTCTAGCAAACCAGTAGAAATTTACGCCCTATTCGGTGGACAATGGCCTCACAGCAGTTATATGGCAATAAATCAGTAAATTGCTTATATAGTCAGGATTCGCCAGGATAGGTGTGATTATTCCCTAGTTTTTCCTTAAATTAGGCAATAAACCCACCCTCAGCTATATCATAAATCCATTTATTTTTATCTACTAAAAGTTATTTGCTTTTTTCAGGCGTTACCTAACTTTTCCCTACATTGCCTCGCTCCAACCCTAAAATCGTCTAAACTCAAAGTGTTCGCCAACTGCCAAAGTCCCATGTCTCGCTGGTTTAATATAGCAGGCCCTTGTAAACCTGAAAAACACTATACACTCTCAGCCACAAGTCGTCTTCCCGACTTATCAATGCTGATTGAACAAGAAAGTTATTTTGTCCTTCATGCACCACGACAAACAGGGAAAACCACAGCAATGTTAGCTTTAGCACAGCAACTTACCGATACAGGACTTTATGCAGCAGTAATGGTATCGGTAGAGGTGGGAAGTGCTTTTAATCATGACCCCAGTGCGGCAGAATTAGCGATTTTGGGAACTTGGTATGATACGATTTCTATCCGCTTATCTAATGAATTGCAACCACCTGTTAAACAATGGCAAAAGGCAGAACCAGGAAACAGAATTAAGGCTTTTTTGCAAGGTTGGGCAAAAGCTCTACCTCGACCTTTGGTATTATTTATAGATGAAATTGATTCCCTACAAGACCAAACACTGATTTCAGTTTTACGACAGTTAAGAGATGGTTTTCCCAACCGTCCAGAAAATTTCCCCTCATCGGTAGGATTAATTGGTTTAAGAGATGTACGAGATTATAAAGTAGCATCCGGTGGGAGTGACAGATTAAACACATCCAGCCCTTTTAATATTAAAGTCACTTCCATCACCCTGAGAAATTTCAACGCTGAGGAAGTGGCAGAACTATATCAACAACATACACAAGAAACAGGACAAATTTTCACACCAGAAGCCACAGCAACAGCCTTTGATTTAACCCAAGGACAACCTTGGTTAGTCAATGCCCTGGCTAAAGAAGTCGTAGAAAAAATGGTAAAAGATAGAAGTATTGCTATTACCAGAGAGCATATTTTACAAGCTAAGGAAATATTAATTGCTCGTCAAGATACTCATCTTGATAGTTTAGCTGAACGTCTAAGAGAACCAAGAATCAAAGCAATTATCGAACCGATGTTAGCGGGTTTGGAATTGGGGGATATACCCAATGATGATATTCAATTTGTGATTGATTTAGGTTTATGTAAAATGCACCCCCAAGGTGGATTAACCATTGCTAATCCCATTTATCGGGAAGTTTTGCCCAGGGTGTTAACAGTGACACCAATGGCTTCCCTACCAGTGATTGCACCAACTTGGTTAACCCCAGAAGGAGAGTTAAATATAGATGCGTTACTGGCAGCATTTCTCAAGTTTTGGCGACAGCACGGAGAACCGTTATTAGGCAGCACTAGCTACCATGAAATTGCCCCCCACATCGTCTTAATGGCGTTTTTGCATCGTGTGGTTAATGGTGGTGGAATTTTGGAGAGGGAATATGCAATTGGTAGTGACAGAATGGATTTATGTCTGCGTTACAAAGATGTAACTTTAGGTATTGAGTTAAAGGTATGGCGGGAGAAAAAGCGTGACCCCCAAGCTGAGGGGATTGAGCAGTTAGAATCCTATTTAGGGCGTTTGGGGTTAGATTTTGGTTGGTTATTTGTGTTTGATAGGCGGAAAAATGCCCTCCCAATGGAAGAACGTTTATCAACTCAGGTTGTGCTGACACAAAATCAGCGTCGGATTACTGTGATTCGGGCTTGAGTATTTTGTATGATTAATTTCTTGGTTTGGATATTGCGCGATCGCTTTTCTCAAATATGTTCAACAGTGAAATTATTGAGTTTTTAGCAGAAATACATGGTATAATTAGATGATTTTGCAAAAATGCAAAACCATCTATGAATTACAGAGACTATATTACAATCGAACCCAATAAACGCGGTGGTAAGCCTTGTGTACGTGGCTTGCGAATTACAGTTTATGAGGTGCTTGAATACCTAGCTTCCGATATGACCGAAGCAGAAATTCTTGATGATTTTCCCGATCTGACGCGAGAAGATTTAAAAGCTTGTATCGCTTATGCGGCTGACCGCGAACGTCGGCTGATGATTTCGACTTTATCAGCATGAAATTACTGTTTGATGAAAATTTATCTCCTAAATTATCCCCCCGTTTGAGCGATATTTTTCCAGGCTCGCTTCATGTTCGGGATATAGGCATGAAAGCAACAGTAGACCCAATAGTTTGGAATTATGCAAAAGATAATGATTTGATGATAGTCTCAAAAGACGCTGATATGCACGATCTGAGTTTACTGTTTGGGAATCCCCCAAAAGTCATCTGGCTTAGACTTGGAAACTGTTCTACCTTACAAGTTGAAAATTTATTGCGTCGGGAGTTCAGCACGATCAAATTATTTTATGAAGATGAAAATTCATCATTGCTTGCCCTCTCATAACTACAAAGCAGATGGGAAGCAATTGTTAACTATAGGGATCTGCTTTCCAGGAACTAATTTCCCTGATACGGCTCTCAAACAGCAAATCTAACACCTCTAGACTGCGATCGCTTGATTAAAGTCCACAGTCTTGGCAAGTTCCCAGAAATTTATCAGCAGAGTGATTATGAATGTTGTGGGGAACGCACTTGAAAAAATAAAAGAAATTTATCTTGAAAGAATCTTATTGATTTCATTCACAACATCTTCAAAATTTGAATTCTCGTGTATATCAATTGACGGAATTAGGAAATCTCTCAGATGACCAATAAACTCACTTATCGTTCGTGTTATTTTTGAGTATAAGTCGATATCTTCTCTTATATTTGGTGCTAAATTGGCAAGTTTAACAGACTTCATCGCTTCGTCCACAGCCTCAAGTTTCTCTTCCCAAAATCTAATATACTCAATGATCTCAACTGGCTCATAAATCTTCGCATCTTCCAAAACAAGGGGGACAATTCTTTCTTTAAACCTTCCGTTTTCAATAAACTCAGTTAGCTCAAACATACAGTATCTAGATTTGAGATATTTATCACTTATGACTGTAACTACACATTTACCTTTTCCCAATCTTTGCATAAAGTTTTTTAATGAGTCTTTATACTCCAACTCTTCCGAATCACGAACAATATCAATATTTTTTTCCTTAAGAATTTTACATAGCTTATCTACAATTTCACCGCTAGCTCCTCCACGAGCATAGCTAATACATACCTCTTTTTGTGTAGTCATATGTCGGCACTCCAATGACAATATATCCAAATCTCTTTCTTGTGCAGAGTTTATAATAACTAGTTTAAAGGAAAGGTCTTGAAAATCAAACTTCTCAATTTCTTGAATAGCCTCCTTAAGCTTTTCAAGAGCCTCTGAACTATGAACAAACACAAGATAATAACAAAATCTTACTTTTCCTTTCCTTAAATCTGAGTTCAGCTTCTTTAAAGCATCTTGATCAAAATTTACATTGTCAATAGTTTTAGCTAGAAATAAAGCTTTTTCTTTATAAAGTGAGCATTTGAACTCTACAGGATTTTTTCCGAGGCCACTTTCATTTTTAAGTTTTACCTTGGATTGATAGCAATATTCACCAATTAGCTCTTCAACAAGATTTTTTACAATT
>JBODRP010000078.1:0-18603 GCA_050633005.1 Trichormus sp.
AGGGGGCAGGGGGCAGGGGGCAGGGGAGGCAGGGGAGGCAGGGGAGGCAGGGGAGAAATATTTACCCCAATGCCCGATGCCCGATGCCCAATGCCCAAAATTCTTTCATTTTGAATTTTGAATTTTGAATTGATATGCCCTATGCCCGATTAAAACAACCATAACCACATGGGCAGGGTGATGAGTAAAAGCGTAGCTCCGCCTGCTAAAGTGGTAACTGCAAGATTGCGATCTAGATTAAAGTTTTCGGCAATTACTAGGGAAGCAAAAGCTGGAGGCATGGCCATTTGTAATACAATTACTTTGGCGGCTGGGCCTGTTAATCCTAACAAGGGTAAGGTACAGCCCAAAACGAAGGGAACGATGAGCATTTTAATTACTAAGCTCATTCCTACCTGGGGTAAATTAACCCAAGTGTTTAGCTTTGCCAAGCGCATCCCAATTAATACTAAAGATAAAGCTACTGTAGTCCAAGCTAATTTATCTAGGCTGAAGGCAACTGCATGGGGAATTGCTATTTGACGCAATAATAAGCCAATACCAAAACACCAGATGGCAGGATTAATCACAATAGCTTGAGCGACTTGAGTAATTTGTGCTTGATTTTGGTGATTATCGCCAAAACGCGCACCTAAAGCTACACCCAAAGCATACGCACCGGGAAAAGACCCCAATAAGTCGTAAAATAATGCCCAAGCAAAGTATTCTTGACCAATAGTTGCTAAGGTGATGGGAAAGCCTAGGTATCCTGTGTTACCAATCATGGCGGCTAATAAAATACTGCCTTGAGTCGGCTTTTGGGGGGTGGTTTTGGTAAAGTAAGCTTGGAGTTTGATTCCTAGCCATGCTAGAGATGCTCCTAGTAGAATAGCAAGGTATGCGATCGCCGGAGCAATCCAAATTCGCCCTGATAAGTCTGCTTGGCGCACAAAAGCAATAATACTGATAGGTACTCCCACCCAAAACAAAAATTGCGCTAAACGAGTCGGAACTGTACTAGGTAATTTCCGTCCCAGGATAAATCCTATCAGGACTAATCCCACAAGTTTGACGTATAGTTCTAGCAGATTTATCAATGTTGTCTCTGGAGTGATAAATGTAAAATGCTACCCAATCAGTTTATTTCTATTTATTCTAAAATCTGTTATGAATTGTGAACAAAAGCAGGAGTTGACCTGTGAATAAAGCTGGATATTCTGGAAAACCAAAAAAATCATTAGGTGAACCTCATGACGATATTCCAGCCGCTTTACGTGATACTCCTGATGTTAGGCGGAAAACAAAGGTAAAACCCATAGTTTTGTTACTTGGGGGTGTATCAATATTTGTGCTGCTGGCTATAATTAGCGGTTTTTTGTTTTCTCTCATCACACCCAAAAAAACCGCCGAGTCTCAACCTTCCCCAGTTAGTTCTATTCCTACACCAATTCCGACTAACTCCCCCAATAATATTGATTCTGTATTGGGACATTTGGCATATCCAGAAGCACCAGCATCAGAATTAGTCCCCATCACTGCTGATGGCCGTATTAGAATGCGAAAAAACGCCGCCGCCAGATATCAGGCGATGGCGCAAGCGGCGCGGAGTGCGGGTGTAATTTTAGTACCTATTTCTGGTTTTCGTTCTGTAAAAGAACAGGAACAATTATTTTTTACCATTGGCGCGCAACGTAATCAAACCCCAGCAGAAAGAGCAGCCTTGAGCGCGCCCCCTGGTCATAGTGAACACCATACTGGTTATGCTATAGATATTGGGGATGGAGTAGCACCAGCGACAAATCTGCAAGTTACCTTTGAAAATACCAGAGCTTTTCAATGGCTACAAGCCAATGCCGCCCGGTTTGGTTTTGAGATGTCTTTTGAGAAAAATAATGAACAAGGGGTAAGTTATGAACCTTGGCACTGGCGTTTTGTTGGCGATCGGGATAGTTTAGAGACATTCTATAAAGCCAGAAATATGAAACCAGTGAGAAAATCTCCCTAAGTGGTGGGGGTGTGGGGGTGTAGGGGTGTAGGGGAGACAAGGGAGACAAGGGAGACAAGGGAGACAAGGGGGCAGGGGAGCAGGGAGCAAGGGAGCAGGGGGAGTAACACTCTTCAATTTTGAATTTTGAATTTTGAATTTTGAATTGATTAGCCCAATGCCCAATGCCCCATGCCCCATGCCCAAATTACTCATTAGATGTAGAACTTTCTGGTGTTGATTGGGATTGAGATGGCTGACGAGAACGACGTAAAGCATTCCGTAAACGACTACCACTAGAAGATGAAGCTTCTTGTGTTTGTTTTGTTTGAATCCTGCGCCGTCGCTGAGTTGCCGTTGGTTGTGATTGAGTTGATGATTCGGTAGCTGTACGCTCACGTCGTACTCTGCGTAAAGAATTTCTGACGCTTCTTTGATTGTCAGATGTTCTAGTGTTGGTGGTTGACGCAGTTGATGGTTGTGATGTCGGAATTAGCCGCCTGCGTCTAGTTCTATTTTCTGTATTTGTGCTTGAGGTGGACGTTGTATTATTAGATGCTCTGGAACTTGGGCTACTACTAGCCGCTTGTTGTCTTGCTTGTGCTTGTCTTTCTCTTTGTCTTTGTCTTTTACGTTCTTGTAGTTCCCGATAACGCCGAGAACCTTGAATTGCATATTCAGTATCGATAACTACTCCTGTTCTACCACTAGCAGAAGGTTTTAATTTCCAGTTACGTGCTTGTCTGAGGGTTTCTTCATCCAAGTCACGATTACCACTAGAGTTGACAATTCTGTAATTAGTGACATTACCTTTTTCGTCAGTATCAACCGCTACTCTGACATTGCCTTCTATCCCTCGTCTTCTGGCAGCTTCTGGATAATTAGTACCGCACTCACGACAAGCCGCACGGCCATTACCTGTACTTGCAGGTCTACCACTACCACTATTATCAGTTTGTCTAGGTTGTGATCCTGTAGCTACTATTCCGCCACTGTTTCTTGTATTACTAGTACCTAAGCCATTACCTGTTCCAGTACCTAAGCCATTACCTGTTCCAGTACCTAAGCCATTACCTGTTCCGTTGCCAGTGCCAACAACAGTTCCACTACCAGAACCAACCAGTACATTAGAAGCTGATACCCCAACTGTTCCTCCAACACTATTACTGCTGTTATCTGGACTTTGTTGACTACTTTGTCCTCCCGGTTGGGGTGTTGTCTGTTGTGTATTGGGAGATTGAGGTTTTGCTACTGGATTAGATCGTGTTACAGGTTGTGATCTATGAGCTAGGTTGCTAATTGGCTTGGAAGACCTTTGTAATGGCTCAGTTTTTAATTTTAACGGAGCGATCGCCACCGGAGCTATAGCTTGAGGTTGCGGTTGCGGTGCATCTACTGTTACCTGCCGGGAAGGAGTTTCTAGTTCAGGTTTTGGTTCTGGTTTAATCTCCTCTGGTGTTGGTTTAGTTTCTACAGGCGGAGTCTCAATTAATGTCACCTCTAGCGGTTCATTTTCAACCTCAGAAGTTCTCCGTAGCAGATTATTTATACCTATGGTGAATATACCAATATGCAACGCCACCGAGCCAATCAGACTATAAACCAGAAAAGACCTGAGAGCCTCAGTTTCCTTGGAACGCTGCTCAACAGCTATGCCGGAAAAGGTCATAATTTATTGCGACCTAATATTACTAACCTCAACATATTAGAATGGCTAGATACAAATATCAAGTAATTAATTTATCAAGTTAATAACTGTCTTTAATCATGGGGAAATGCTGGAATAGTTGATAGGAGGCTTTTTGAGCGGAATATCGATAATAATTAATTACAAAAAAATCTCATATTTCTTGAAATTATCTTGACAATTTCTCTCAACTTATCTGAGGATGCTAATAGTATCTGTGTGTTTAGTTTAACGAGGCTCTGCATGGGAATTACAAAACTGTTTACAGCTGGCGGCATAGTTATGTGGCCGCTACTAGGTTTTTCTGTATTAGCGGTGGCACTAATTATTGAGCGCGTCAGGTTTTGGTTGAGAGTCAATAGTCGTCAAAGTCGAGTCATTGCAGAGGTATTGAAACTCTATCGGTTAGATAATGTGGTGGGTGCAATAGACAAACTTCGGCAAAATGCAGATTTACCACTATCAAGGGTGTTTTTAGCAGCGTTGGAATTAGAAGAACCAACTCCTGAAGAATTTCGTTTGGCTTTAGAAAGTGAAGCACAAGCGGAGATCCCCATACTCAAACGGTTTCAAAATCTTTTTGACACGATCATTGGTCTAGCACCATTATTAGGTCTGTTGGGTACAGTATTAGGGTTAATTACCTCCTTTGCTTCCTTGGATATTGGGGATGTGGGCGGTACACAAACTGGGAAAGTTACCGATGGGATCAGTGAAGCATTGGTATCGACAGCAGCAGGCTTAATAGTAGCGATATTTACACTATTTTTTGCCAATTCCTTTAGAGGACTTTATAGCCGACAAATGGCGTTGTTTCAGGAATATGGAGGACAGTTAGAATTACTCTATCGTCGTCGTTATGAGCGAGGGGAAAAAGCCTATGCGTCTACAAGATGAACCTGATATACCAGCACAGATAAATATTGTGCCGATGATTGATGTGATCTTTGCGATTTTGACATTTTTTATCATGTCAACGCTATTTTTAACTAGATCAGAAGGCTTACCAGTAAATTTACCGAAGGCAAGCACAGCCAATCAACAACAAGTACCTACAAAAATTACTATCACCGTTGACGAACAAGGACAAGTTAGCCTCAACCGTCAACCAATACTAGTAGATTCTTTAGCAGAACAGATACGTAATGTAGCTGGTTCTAACTCAGAACCCTTGGTAATAATTAATGCTGATGAAAAAGTAGGACATGGTAAAGTAGTAGCAGTGATGGATCAGGTACGGCAAGTTAAAGGAGCGAAATTAGCGATCGCTACTCAAAAGTAATTTGGGGAATGGGGTTAAGGGCATAGGGCATAGGGCATAGGGCATAGGGCATTGGAGTAAATATTTCTTCCTTGTCTCCCTTGTCTCCCTTGTCTCCCCTACACCCCACACCCAGCCCCAACAGGGCTGACTATTGACCATTGACTGGCTTTTGATACTTACCAGGGTATTTGCGTTGGAAATGGTCTTCCATGATTTGTAAAATCATTGGGGCTGCAACACTACCACCACCGCCGCCGGAATGTTCAGCAAAGGCAACAATCAAAACTTCTGGCTTGTCAGCCGGGGCATAAGCACCAAACCAAGCATGATTTTGCTTGATACCGCGCTTCCAAGCCTCGGCTGTACCACTTTTCCCTGCGACTGGGGGAATAGTGGGTTTATTTAAAACTTTACCTGTGCCTTCAGTAATTACTTTACGCAATCCTTCCTGTAGAAGTTTAATTGTTGAAGGCTTCATATGTACATCTTCTCGCCAACTTTTTGCTTCTTCATTGTCTTTAAGCAGATGTGGTTGGACGCGATAACCACCATTAGCTGGGACAGCAAACATTACCGCCACTTGTAGAGGTGTAGTTAATAAAGCACCTTGACCAATAGACATATTAATCGTGTCGCCTATAGTCCAAGGCATCTTGCGAACTTTCCGCTTCCATGCGTCATCGGGGACTAAACCTCTTGATTCTTCGGAAGTAAACTCAAAACCTGTCTTTTCCCCAAAGCCATATTTACGAGTCCACTTAATCAGAGTCGGCCCGCCAACTCCCTTACCAATTTGATAAAAGAAAGTATCACTACTCCACTGCATTGCGCCCACAAAGCCTAATGGTCCAAAACCAGCATGATTCCACTCACCAAATCTAGTGCCACCAATAGTTAATGAACCGTAGGTTTGTAGAACTGTGCTTGGAGAAAACTTACCTGATTCTAGTCCGGCGGTTTTGGTGACAATTTTAAAGGTACTAGCGGGGGGAAAAGCACTCAATGCGCGATTAACCAAGGGATGATCTTCACCTTGTACAGATTCCCAGTCTTTTTCTGTCAGTTTTTGCTTCGAGAAAATATTGGGATCAAAGGTGGGATGAGACACCATTGCTAAGACAGCACCATTTTTAGGATCAAGGGCAACAATTGCACCATTGCGTTTTCCCAAAGCTTTTTCTGCTGCTAATTGCATATCTAAATCTACAGTCAGGCGGATATCTTTACCAGGTTTGGCTTGTTTTTCTCCTAATACCCGCAATGGTCGCCCAGCACCATCAACTTCTACCTGTTGACCTCCCCATTCACCCCGGAGTAAGCTTTCATAGGCTTTTTCTACACCCATTTGGCCAATCACATCACCCAGACGATAGCCGTCTTTTTTCTTTTCTTGCAGTTGTTCGGCGGTTAATTCGCGTGTATAGCCGAGGATATGGGCTAATTCTCGACCGTGGGGATAGTAACGAACTGCTTCGGTATGTATTTCCACATTTTGCAATTCGTTTTCATATTCTTTAATAGCTGTAATTTGAGCTTCGTTTAAATTACGGGCAATACGAATGAGTGAAGACGAGTTAGCACCAGCCTCTTCAAGTTTCTTTTCGATTTCCTCTTGAGGAATATCCAAAATTTTAGATAGACGCGCCCCAACTACTGCCCAGGAAGGTTTGGTATGTGCCATTGGCCACAAATATACAGACCGGGGATAGCGTGTACTAGCCAATAACTTGCCGTTGCGGTCAAAAATATTACCTCTCTCTGGTTGTTTAGGAATCATCCGAATGCGATTTGATTCAGCGCGTTTGCGGTAGTATGCTCCTTCCACAATTTGCAAATATGCCAACCGCACACCGATTCCAGTCGTCATTAATAAGGTAAATATAATCAAAAATATAGACTGGTAATTCCGTCCAACTGTACGTGTATTTTTTTTGCCTCCCAGGGGAGTTGGTTGGAATGTAGCCATAGGAAATAGAAAAACAATATATTCTATAGATAAACTAATTTTACTGATAAAGACGTGCGCCCTACACAGTGTACTCCATTGAAAAAGAAATGTTGAGGGCAGTTCCTACCTATAACGAAGTTGATTGTTGGGTAAGGGAAAAGGGACTTCCAGATAAAAAAGTATCCAAACTGTAGGGTGCGTCAGTGCGATAAAACCTAACTATACTAAGAGGTTATTCATACTGACGCACCCTACTAAGCTGTTTATTTGGGATAATTAATTTTTTGGTGTTCCCAAACCAAGGTACGTGGTGCAATACAGTTGGTACGGTAAAAGCCAAAACCTGGAGAAACGACCATTTTTATTTGCTAATGCCTGGTCATTTCAAATAATTGCTGGGCATTTTTCCCTAAGAAAGCTGCAAAAACTTCTTGCTTACCTGGTGCTACTTCGACTAGATAACGCTGGGCAATTTCATAATAGGCATAAGTCCAAGGAATTTGTATTTCTTTGAGGCTAGCATCATCAATTACTGTCACCATTTCCTTCACTGCTTGGGTAGCGGTTTGACGTAACCCACAGGTAACATCACCCTCAATTTCAGCTTTCATCGGTACACCCAAACTAGCCAAACCACTGGCAGTAGTATCTATATCTGGATATGCTAAGGTATTTTGGCGGTTAACGTAGCCTGTAAAATGATTAACGGCGTAACCATGTAACAGCACCCAAGCACAATATTGGCTAACTTGATTGACTGTCTCTATTGTAGAACGTAGAGGAGTTTGCCAGGGACAAGTGCAAGTTTTTGCTAATTCTTGAGTAATACTTTGATCATCTCCCTCGGCTGGTAGAATGGGATAGCTAAATTGATGCTCAATTGTAGAGACTGTTTGATTAATTAATTGAATTATATGATCAGGTAATTCATCCACAATTAACTCACTAATAAACAGCTTGGGTAAATCAAATTCTGTTTGTTGGGGATGGTAATAATGACGGGCATAAAGGTGAGTTTGGGGAAAATCATACTCTCCTGCTACTTGATAACCCAAAGCTTGAGCAATTTGTCCTAAATAGTTAATTCCTAAGTCAATTTCACCTTGAGGACTATTAACAACTAACCGCAACGACCGAAAAGCAATATGGTCATTGGCGACAGTTCCACCAGCCGCAGTAATCATTTTTTCATAGGTTTGAGCATAACTAACTCTGGCTTTGTATTGTTGCCAAAGTAATTCCCAAAGATGAGCAGCAATTTGAGGAATCATTTTAATTCGTAATTCTTAATT
This sequence comes from Trichormus sp., assembly GCA_050633005.1. Taxonomy (GTDB): domain Bacteria; phylum Cyanobacteriota; class Cyanobacteriia; order Cyanobacteriales; family Nostocaceae; genus Trichormus. The sequence goes on from JBODRP010000078.1 coordinate 8,155, forward strand.
CGTAATTGGGCATGGGGCATGGGGCATGGGGCAGAAAAAAGTTAACTTTCTGCTGGTAAAATCTGGGCGAGAATATCTAAGGCGGTCTGAATTTGGTCGCTTTCAATAACTAGGGGGGGACAGAAACGAATGGCGGCTTTGCCACAGCCTAGTAATAGTAAACCTTTTAAAAATGCAGATTGGATGATGCGATCGCGCAGTTTGCTATCATAATTTCCGGTGGCATCGTGTAAATCTACCGCTACCATTAAGCCTTTACCTCTCGGTAGGGACATTCTGGAAAATTGTTTATGCAGTTGGGTAAGTCCAGCTTTTAGTAGTTCTCCCATTTCGGTAGCGTTAGCCATTAAGCCACTGTCTAATAGTCGTAATGTGGCAATAGCAGCCGCACAAGCTACGGGGTTGCCGCCAAAGGTGGTGGCGTGAGAACCAGGGGGCCAAGTCATTAATTCGGGACGGGTGATAATTGCACCTAATGGTAAACCACTGGCTAAACCTTTGGCTGTGGTGATGATATCAGGCATCACACCCCAATGCTCAATGGCAAATAAACGCCCGGTGCGTCCCATGCCTGATTGCACTTCATCGACTATCATTAAGATGCCGTGACGATTGCAGATATCCCTTATTCTGGCTAAAAATCCATCTTCCGGGACGATGTAACCACCTTCTCCTTGAATGGGTTCTACGATAATAGCGGCTACTTCCTGGGGCGGTAGAATGGTGTTAAATAATTGTTGTTCTAAGTAGTCTAAACTAGCGTGAGTCCCGTAGGGAATGTGAGTTATCCCTGGTACTAATGGGCCAAAATTAGCCCGTTGCACTGTTTTAGAACCAGTCAAAGACATTGCGCCGTAGGTGCGTCCGTGAAATGCTCCTAAAAAGGCCACGATGAGCGATCGCTTGGTGTAATATCGAGCTAGTTTCATTGCTCCTTCGTTAGACTCTGCCCCGGAATTACTGAAAAATACCCTGCCGCCGTGGGGAAAGGGAGCGCGAATAGCTAAATGTTCAGCGAGTTCTACCATTGGTTCATAGTAAAAATCTGTCCCCGACATATGCAGCAACCGCGCCGCCTGGGACTGAATTTCTTTGACTACTTCCGGGTGAGCATGACCGGTGGCAGTAACAGCAATACCTGCGGTCATATCGAGAAATACATTGCCGTCTACGTCTTCTAACATACAGCCTTCACCACGAGCCACCACTAAGGGATAGTCGCGGGTATAAGAAGGTGATGTAACTTGGCGATCGCGTTCTACAATAGCTAAAGCTTTCTTTCCTGGTAAGGATGTCACTAAATGGGGCGCACGAGGTAAAGATTGATGAATAGGAATACTTAGCATTTTGTGTTAATTCTTTTCTAAATACGGTTAATTAAACTGCAATGTGCAAATAGTAACAGTAGCATTTGATTCTATTCTCTATATAACTTACGCATTGACAGACTAGCAATAATATGTATTAGCGATTGTGGAAAAATACAGATCATTTTTCATGAATCCTCAGAAGGATTTTTTGATTTGAGTTGATTTTTTAAAGAAGTTCCAATAAAAAAATTTCACAGCCACACCCCCACACCCCCACACCCCTACACCCCTACACCCCCACACCCTTCTTTCAAACTCAACGGATGCAAAGTTGATCAGGTTCAATCCCCTTGTAAATGTGCTATGAATACATGACAGAATTAATAGATGGGGAATTTTTTAAAATTATGAGTATTCTATTCAGCCCAAAACTCAAGGTTACATTAGGTATTGGGGCGTTACTAGTGGTAGGTTTAACCGGTAGCCATCTATATAATCACAGCAAAAATCAAGAGATAGCTAACCAATCTCAGGAAGTTGAGAGTTTATCTTTAAATCAGCAATTAAATAATCCTATCACTCCATCAACCATTGCTCCGGTTTCTTGGCAATCAACTCCTGTTAATTCTAATTTCTTGCCAAAACCTGATGAACAAGTAAACCAAAATAATACATCTAAATCTGACCAACATTTAGCAACTACATCTGTCAGCTATCCGATTATTGATGAATGGCGCAAATATAAATATAGTGTTAATGGTAATCAGATTTTATCAGCCGCACAACTACCAACCACTAAAGTTAATTTTAATCAATCAGATTTATTAAGCGTACTTGTTAATACCAGAAAATATTTTCAAGAGCATGGTGCAGCCGATCCTGATATTTTAAGACCAGGATTATTGAGTACACAAAAAGTTACTACAGAAGATATCCTCAAAACTTTAGATTTCATGATTGTAGTTTTGAGAGAGGACATTGCTAAAAATCGCATTACCCGCTTACAAGATCCCAATTTTATCAATAGAAACTTTCGCGTCATTCGCTGGACAGCTTATAAACCTGAAAATCCCAAACAAAAGCAATTAAGGATTACCAAATATGCTGTATTTACCCATCCAGGAACACGTAAAAAAACGCCAACCTACAACACACCAATCTACAGTTTAAAAGATAATACAGCCACTGATAAATTCTACACAAGATATACAAAACAAGATGTTTTATCGGGAATTTATGAACCAGGGGGCAAGGAATTTGGTAAAGTTGTACCCTTAGCTTATTTAACTCGCAATGGTTTAGAAGAAGCCTTGATGCAGGGAACAATTCTCATCAATTTTTTAGATGGTTCACAGGCATTTTTTAACGTTGATAGAAATAATGGTATGTCTTACATCCGGGGTGTAAAAGCAACAGCCCAAAAGCGTTATTGGTATTTTAGACAAGTTGATGCTATTAAAGGCTATGGATACAAAATAGATGCAAAGATTTCTATTAAACCTGGAGTAACATTTGCAGGCGATGTTTTGAATATTGGGTTAGGTAGAGTTGTTGTCATGGAACATACTCGAAATGGACGCAAACAGCTACAAATGGGTGTAATTGCAGATACAGGCGGCGCATTTTTACCCAACCTCTATCAACTAGATTATTTAGCAGGCATTTTCCCCAGTCAAAAATCATTCCGGCAATATATCAGCAAACTACCAGAATATGCTAATGCCTATTTTTTAGTTAAGAAGTAATAGACCTCTTGCAAGAATCAAGAAAACAGGGCAAGTTCATAGTTGAGCAGCCCAGCAATCAAATTGCAACGTAGACTTTGACCACATTTCTTTAGAGATGATCTTTCGTGGTTTGTATCATTTTAGTGTCGCTTACGACAAAGGTAAGGCCGATGACCCCGTTAAGTACTTTGCTGTCCAGGAAAATCAAGATTTAGGAGTTGTCAAAGCCAAGCGATTGCCAGTCTCCAAGATGAATTTATGTCCTTTTCCTACACCCTCTTGACAAATGTGCCATTACCTTAATCTCTCACAGATGAGGTGCTGGTTTCTACAAATTTCAGCATACGCCTTGTGAGCTTTCTTACAATACTCCCCCACTTTTAAAACATCCTCTTAAAAGTCAAGCGATCGCTCCCTAAATTCACAAACATAACCTGATTGACCGTAAGTACAATCTGCTTAAGATTAACTTATTACAGCTTCAACTTTTTAAGGGCAATGAACAATTTCAGTTAAAGTTGCAGGATATTGATACTAACCAAACTTGGTCAATACCCATTCCCTATCAAGAACTCAAGTTTGTTAGCACATCTGGTGATATTCCAGAAACGCCGCAATTGCTTTTGGTTGACACTTTTGGAAAAATTTGAGCTTAGAGTGTGCGGCCTGCAGAAATCAATTGATATTGTTCTCAGATCAGGTTGGTAGGGTATGCTTTACTCATACCACTCCTCGGTGCTGTTTATTATCTATTCACAGCGTATACTGAGAGAGCTTTTGACAACATCCCCGAATTTTCAAACAACCTCTTAGGAGTCACTAAAATGGTAGCAACTTCAAGTGAATTAACTCTAGAAAAGGTACAATCTGCGATCGCCATCATCCTAGATGAGCTAGGTGAACCGTTAACACAAGCCCAGCAACAAGCATTAAACGCTTATAATTGTGACGATCATGCGAAAGTTAAGAGATTGGCGTTACTTAACCCAACCGACCATTTCTGTAAGTCTTTAGGGTACTTGGGCGGGGCATTAAAGTTAACACCTAACACAGATACTATCTTGGTAGAGTCCCTTCGCGCCGCAGTTGATCATAGTAGAGAAGTAAGGTTATTTAAGCTTGGACAAAAAATAGGAAATATTTTGGAGTAGTTAACTAGCTTATTGATAATAATACTCAAAATTCCGCCACCAATGGGTGAGTCCTATTGATTTTGGTGAATAAGCAAGGAGGTTAAACAAAATGGTTAAATCAATCCCAGCAATGGAAATGGCGACTCTTGACCAAATCTCACTGTACTTGTTGCAGGATGATGAGTTTGGTTTGAGGTCAGTTGTTGCCAACGAGGAAGAAGCGCAATTGGTGAATGAGGCAATCGCTCTTGTCGGTAACTATGATCGCAATGTGTGGACTAGGATAAAGCAGAAAGCCTTGGTGCTGGTTGGTTCACCCATTTCTGATGTAGTCAGCCGCATTGCATCAGCCTACCGTAGTCCTGATGTTGCATTGTCTTGTATTCGTGATGCTAGTGAGAAATCTATCGAAATAGCTGGGGATACTGCCCGTAAAAAACTAGCGGCACAACTGCGGGAGAAATTCAGAAGTTTTGATATAGTTCAGTGAACACAATCCACATCTTCCACTGCGAACGGAAGCAAAACAAAGAACGTCAATTCTGACAACCCACACCATCTGGAATGGCACTAAGAAAATTACCAGGAATTTGAAATAATCATTACTTACTGTCAGCCAGATCCTTATTTTTAATAAGTAAATTTCTTACTCATTACTCATTACTCATTACTTTTTTCAATCAGTTGTTGTACCTCATCAACATCGAATTTGCTGTAAGTGTTAATTCTATCTGTATGATGCAAGATTCGGAGATACTTGACATTGTAGATGAAAGCGATTGCGTTATCGGACAAAAGCAGCGTTCGGAAATATATAGTCAAGGTTTGTGCAATTTTAGAGTTGTCAATGCTTTTGTTGTTAATTCACTAGGACAACTTTGGATACCTCGCCGTTCTGCACACAAACGAATTTTTCCCCTTTGTCTTGATGTCAGCATGGGTGGTCATGTGGAAAGTGGGGAAACTTACGAAGATGCTCTAAAACGTGAACTAAAAGAAGAATTAAATTTAGATTTAAACATGGTTAATACGCAGTTATTGGGTTATTTAACACCATATAAATATCAATTGTCTGCTTTTATGAAAGTTTATGAAATAACATTAGATTGTGAACCAGATTACAATCAGAATGATTTTATTGAAAGTTTTTGGTTATACCCTTCTGATTTAATAGAATGGTTGAATAAAGGTGAACCTGCAAAAAGTGACTTAATCAAACTTGTGCAGATGTTTTATGTAAAATAATCTTGAGCTTTGAAGACTATAATTAATAAAAGTTTTTGTATGAAAATCTTTAAACTCCTCACAACCAGTATGCTTTCATCAAAGTATTTAATTTTCTCATTTTTTATATTGACTGGTGTTGTATTAGTAACTAATTTGCACAATATAGCTGATGCTGTAACCGAATTTAATGGCATTGAATTTTCAGATTTGAAACAAAATAATCAAAGCTATATTGGACTGCTTTATCGAGATGTACCTACAGGATTAAAGGATTTAGGAGGCTGGGTAGTAGGCAATATTCAAGAGGGGCGTGAATATGCGATCGCTCATGTTAAAAAGGGAAATCAAGAGATGTTATGGTTTGAAGTTCTTGTTTCCAGAGATAATAAAGGAAAACCAATTTTTCAAGTTATAGATGTACTCTACTTACCTAAACTCAATAAATCAGAGCAAATAGGACATGGTGGTTCATGTCTGCAAAATAGAGTCCGTGATCCTGAAATAGTAGCAATTGCTAAATATCAAGATGCTGAATATTGGAGACAAATAAAAAAAGCTTGGCGTTCTAATCGTCAAATTGGCAAGTTTGAGGAAATTTCTCCTCGTAATATTGTTTGTCAAAATCCTGGATGGGGAGTTTAAAATAACAGCTATCACTCCCCACCAGTTCAAGTGAGGAAAATATAGGAGCGATGGGCTACGCTACGACATAGGCGATCGCTTTACCTCTCAAAACGCTCATGCCCAATGTGAACCTGCCACTCCACAACTCTAGCAGAGTCCGCTAACATTCCATCCCGTACACGGGGGCTGGTGTTAACAATGGCTTGAGCTGCTTCTAAATTCTCCGCCTGAATTACCCATAGTCCCGTTCCATCATGGGGAAAAAACGGGCCACAGCACAGTAATATTCCTTTCTCCTGCTGCTCACGAAACCAAGCCAGTTGGTCTTGGTCATGTTCTGGGTGAGCTTTTTTATACTCGTAATACTCTGGAACAGTTGCTACAACAACGGCAAATAGTTGAGACATATGCTCTTGTTTACTAAGTGGAATGATGTTCAGATTTTAATGGGATTTTTAGGTTGCAGTCCAGCACTGATAATAAAAATTACAACGTCATTATTCATTGGTAAAGTGGCACATATGTTGAGTAATCTTAAGCACTCTACCAATTTTTGAGAGCAGCGATAAATGAACACCCATCGATGAGGATTTATCAGTTAGAGGTTAGGAAAATATAGGAGCGATCGCTTTACAATTTATTTATTAGACCTGTCCGAAAATTTACAAGCGAGTCTGTACAAAGCTTTGAAAGCCAGCCTTGATATCTTGATAAAAACGTAGTAATCAGGGTTAGAGATAGTTAGTGATAGTTTATTTTACTGAGGGTTAGGCTGAGAGTAGAGGTTTGACTTGACCGAAACGGCGATCGCGTTTTTGATAATTTAATAAGGCTTGATGCAATGCTTCTTGATCAAAATCAGGCCAAAAAATATCGGTGAAATACATTTCTGTATAGGCCATTTGCCACAGGAGAAAGTTACTTAATCGCATCTCTCCACTGGTGCGAATTAATAAATCTGGGGCGGGGGTATCTGTTGTATATAGGTGTTGTTCTATAAGGTTTTCGTTGACTGCGGCTGCGTTGAGTTTGCCTTGTTCTACTAGTTCCGCTACTTGGCGACAGGCTCTAGTAATTTCGCTACGGCTGCCGTAATTGACGGCAATTGTAAAGTGAATTGCTTGATTATTTTGTGTCTCTGTCATAGAACATACTATTTCTGTTTGCAGAGATGGGGGTAAGGCTGATAAGTCGCCAATGAAGGAGATTCTTACGGCTTCTTGGTGCATTTGGGCTAGTTCTCGGCGCAGTAGTCGCTCAAATAAGAGCATGAGGAAGTCTACTTCTTCTATGGGACGTTGCCAGTTTTCGGTGGAGAAGGCGTAGGCGGTGAGGGCTTTGATTCCCCAGTCTTTGCAGCAGCGTAGGAGTTGTTTGAGGGTTTTTGCTCCTTGGCGGTGTCCGGCTATGCGGGGTAGTCCTCGGCTGGTTGCCCATCTGCCGTTGCCGTCCATGATGATGGCTATGTGTTGGGGGATTTTTTGGGGGTCTAAGTCTAGGGGTAAGGTCACGTCGCTTCGCTCCAAATTCAAAATTCTTCAAAATCAACAAGCCCTAAAAAACCGGGTTTCTTGGCTTAGAAACCCGGTTTTTAACCCAAGAGGTTTTGTAGGTATTGGGGGGTAAGGGTGTTGTGCCATTTCCAGAGGTGGTGCATGGTGTGGGTGAAGGTGAATATTAGGGTGGTTTTGTTGGTGGGTGTCCAGGTGTTCCAGTTGAGGGTGTTCATCATGCGGCGGAGGGTACGCATCAGGTTGTTGCGCTCATAGGTTTGGGAACGGGTTTTAATGAGGGTGGTTGTGATGCGGATGAGTCCGGTGTTGGGGAATAACCAAACTCCAAAGCCCCAAAATTTTGTCATGTGGTTGATTTCGTCTTTGGTGAGTTCTTCTAGTACGTGTTGAAGTGTGCCGGTGGTGTGTGCCATCAGCCATAGGTAAAGGCAGGTTGCACCGTATTCTGTGGCTACTCGGTGTAAGCCGTGGCGATATAAGTCTTCGTGGGGGTTGTCTGTGGGGAGGTAGCCTCTAACTGTGCGGTGTTTGGGGGTGATTTTTTCGCCGGTGAGTTGGGTGTAAATCTTCATTAAGGCAGGTGTGTGTTGGCGTTCTTCTTTTTCCCATAGGCCGATTTCTTGGAGTTCGCCATCTTCGTTGACTGTTCCACCGACGAAGCGCGCCATCTGGGGATGTAGTTTTTCTAAATATTGGCGGCTGGTTTGGGTGTAACCGCGAATGGGTGCTTCTGTATCCATTGCACCTATCAAGACGGATAAAAATATTTCTGGTTCTATACCAATAATTTGATTGCGGTTGATGGTTTGCCAATCAATGGGTTTCCAGGGACGGGGTTGGGGGTTGGTAAATTGTGTAAGTAAATCTTGTAGGCGTTCGTGTAATTTTTCGCTGGATATGTAGTGATCAATTAGGGAGCGTAAACGATGTTGTGTTTGCCAGTAGCTAGGATTGGTATAGGTTTGACCTGCCAAATCTTCTGTAAGTGGGCTGGTAGTATTCACTATCTTTTTTATACTTTTATCTCTACGCCTAATAGCCTAAGCGATCGCACTTTGGTTTGTCAGTCGGCTGAAGTCGGCAGTTTTATATGATGTAGTTGTAAAAGTCGGGTAAAAAGTCGGATTCATAAAATCTTATCGGAAAGTTGGGGTAAGGAGACTGTAGATTAATCTATGGTTGTCAACTCTCACTAGCCTTGTCACGGAATGAACGCTGAAGCAGCATTAGCATGGTTAGAAACCATAATTCCTACTCACACCGGGGAACGGTTGAGCGATTTGCAAAAAGTGATTCTTCAGCAGGTTTGGTTGGGTAGAAAATATTTAGATATTGCCCATGCTTACGGCTGTACGGAAGGACACGTTAAGGATGTTGGCTCACATTTATGGAAGTTGCTTTCTCAGGTGTTGCGACAAAAGATTACTAAAAGTAATTGTCGCGCTACTTTGGAACGAGTTCTGAGAAAAACTTCTGCTATATCCAATGCTTTTGATTTAACCTCTCCCCCAACCCCTCTCCTACAAGGCGAGGGGAGTAATTTTCCCCCCTTCCCTGCAAGGGAAGGGGGGCTAGGGGGGTTAGGTTTACAAACTATTCCAACACTAGAAGATACTAATTTTATTGGACGACAAGACGCGATCGCTCATCTCAATGCTTTGGTAAATCAAGGCGCGAAGGTAATTGTTATTCAAGGTGAGGGGGGTTTAGGTAAAACGACTCTCGCGCAGCAATATCTACAAACTCAGGGTTTTGAGTTGGTTTTAGAACTATTAATGGCGAAGGAAGCCCAAAATATCACTTCGGTGGAACGAGTGGTAGAGGAATGGCTGAAGCAAGATTTTCGGGAAGAACCAGGGGTAGAGTTTGGGGTGACGTTGGGACGACTCAAACGCCAACTGCATAATAGACGTATTGGGGTGTTAATTGATAATCTTGAACCTGCATTAGATCAGCAAGGACGCTTGATTTCTCCTCACCGCAGTTATGTAGAATTGTTGCGGGTTTTGGCTGATGTGCGGGTGCAGTCTGTGACTCTGATTACTAGCCGCGATCGCTTGTGTGAATCTGGGTTAAATATACATCACTATCGGCTGCCAAGTTTAGATGTCAGCGCATGGCTGAGGTTTTTTAGTCATCGTGGGTTAACTCTCGACTCACCCACCTTACAACAAATACATCGTACCTATGGCGGTAATGCTAAAGCAATGGGCATTCTCTGCGGTGCAGTTCAAGAAGATTTTGGTGGTGATTTGGCTCTATATTGGCAAGAAAATCACGCTGATCCTTTAGCAGCAACGGACTTAAAAAATTTAGCCGTAAGTCAAATCAATCGCCTGCAAACTCTCGATTCCCAAGCTTATCGCCTGCTTTGTCGTTTGGGATGTTACCGTTATCAAGACATACCCAAAATCCCATCGTCAGGACTATGTTGTTTACTTTGGGATGTTCCAAAAACTGAACATCGTCAAATCATCGCCTCTTTGAGAAATCGTTCTTTAATTGAGTGCGAACAGGGAGAATATTGGCTACATCCGGTAATTCGAGCCGAGGCGATCGCGCGTTTACGCATTAGTGATGAATGGGAAATTACTAACCAGAAAGCCGCCGAATTTTGGACAGATAGCGTTACCCAGATAGCCACTTTTAAAGATGCTTTGCAAGCTCTAGAAGCATATTATCACTACATAGAAATTAACGCCTTTAAGTTGGCAGGTAAAGTCATTCTCAAAAGTCGAAATAATTTATTTTCTGGCAACCCCTAAACAGAATTAAGTAGAACAGGGTAAGTATTTGTAGTTATGATTAGGCAGGGGGCAATGGTTCGACTGCGCTCATACCAATTCTCTATGAAGTTGAGCCAAATAAATGATGTAGAGACGTTGCATGCAACGTCTCTACAGTACAGAATAAA